>NZ_JAGHQV010000002.1:0-222321 GCF_017744175.1 Thalassotalea sp. G20_0
GTTGTTGTCTGTTCAATCTGGCGACCTGCCATGCTCCGCTTTCTTTTGCGTTTGCGGCTGGTTGACGGCTCGTCTCTTCCAGCTTCAGTGGATGTTAACCGGGATACAGTATCTGCGGTTGCTGAGGAGGAAGGTGACTGCATGGTTTGTTTGGAGGTCCTCCCTGTTTCCAATTGGAGAATCGTTTGGGAATGACAACGATAGAATACGACCTTGTCAGCCCGATAAAGTTCCAGGCAACCGGTATCAGAGAAGCCTTACCTGTATTTGTTTTTCTTTATGCCAGTTACCTATCCATAGCAAGTGGATAAAAAGGACTATTACGGCTGCAGCCAGGGCAATTTGATCCCCCCAAAGAACACAAGCAAGCCAGCCAAGCTGGAAAAGCAGATAATTAGCAATCAGTTTTATTTTGTCGTTTGTCATCATTATTAGAACACCAGTGGGCGATAGATGGGTTCCAGTTCTACGGTCAGGATGTCCCGAATGGTTTTCAAAGCGAACTGAACTTTATTGTCACTATCAGGGCTGCTGATACAAAGGCGTACGGCCTGGGGAACTGAGTAGCTGCCAACGGCAAACAGTTCTGACTGGAGCACTTTCACTCCCTTATTATGCAGATGTCGTACAAAAGTCTCTGCCCGCCAGGGTTCAGGTAGCTTGAGCCAGCCATGAAAACTATAAGTTTGTGCCTGTATATCCATACCTTTGAGGTGGTGGGTCATGAGTTCCTGACGCCTGGCAATGGCTTCGGTCTGCCAGCAAATCAGTTGTTCTGCAATACCGGATTCAATCCACTCACTGGCAATTTCAGCCATCAATGGTGGTGGCACCCAGCAGTCGCTCCTTATGGCCATGACCAAACGTTCTCTCAGGTGAGCAGGGTAGCAGAGGTAGCCGGTCCTTAATCCACCCGACAGCGTTTTTGAGAAGCTGCCGCTGTAAATTACCAGGTCAGGAGCAAGGCTGTAGAGCGATGTCAGTCGTTTCTCGGAAGCGACGAATTGTACATCATCTTCCAGGATCAGCAGTTTGTGCCTGCGTGCTATCTCAATGATTTGTTCTCGCCGTTGCATTGGCATGATGAGCGCTGTCGGATTTTGCAGGGATGGCATTAGATACAGCAGTTTCGGGCGGTGTTGCAGGCAGCATTGTTCCAGTGCTTCTGGAATCAGGCCATGCTCATCCATCGGCAAACCTATATGGTGAGTTTGCCATTGTCTTGCCGCATTAATGAACCCCGGATAGGTAAGGGACTCGGAAACGATGGTGTCCCCTGGCCGGGTGGCTGCCTGAAGAGCCATCATATTGCCATGCTGGCCCCCATTGGTGATGAGAATATTGTCTGGATTTACATGGATCGACAGCGGTGCAAGCCACCTGGCAATGATACTGCGATGCCTTTCAAGCCCGGTTTCAGGCAGATAGTCCAGCAGCGCAGTCATGCGCAGAGGGTCTGATGCAATCATTTGCAGCGTCTCGGCCAGTATCTCTTCTCTCGGTGCCGGAACCTGAAGGGTCAGGCTCATATCAATAAGCGTTGACTCTGGTTTTTGAGGTACATTGAATTGGGCCTGCTGCCAGACCTTACCGGTAACAAAGGTTCCACTGCCCACTCTGGCGGTAATCAACCGTCGTCTTTCAGCTTCAGCATAGCCCCGGGTAATAGTACCAATGGTTACGTTAAGAACATCGGCAAGCCAGCGATGAGTAGGCAGTTTATCGCCTGAGTGTAATGACCCGTTTTTAATGGCCTGCTCGATGGCATCGGCGAGAGCCATATATTTGGGGCCGGACTTGAAGGAAAGGCATTTCAGCCAGCCCGGGAAGCTTATTTTTTTATCCATTGTCTTTTTATTATGTTTGAAATGATATCTTTGTCATGGTGACAATTTATTAATTGCACGCTTTTTTGTCCGTATATCATACTTTATTGGAGCCTTAATATCGTCGTTTGTTTGATTGTATGGGGGCAATTTCAAGGGCATTGTTAAAATATACTGAGGGAAAAATGAATGAGATAGAGATACTCTGGTTACCATTGGTAACCTTTGCCTTGAGCTCCAGTATTACACCAGGGCCCAATAATATTATGCTGGCAGCCAGCGGTGTAAATTATGGCTTTGCCAGAAGTATTCCCCATATGCTAGGTGTTTCTATCGGGTTCTTTATTCTGTTTCTTGGGGTTGCATTTGGACTGGGGAGTGTCTTTGAGAGGTATCCACAGCTGCAAACGGGTTTGAAATATATTGGGTCCATGTATCTATTGTGGCTGGCATGGAAGATTGCCACGGCTGCCAGTGTTGCAGAACAGGCGGACAGTAAAAGACCAATGACTTTTCTTCAGGCCATCAGTTTTCAGTTTGTGAATGTGAAAGCCCTGATGATGGCCGTCAGTAGTGCTGTTGTTTTTACATTGCCCGGTGATAACTACACGCTTTCTGTTTTACTGGTTGGGGTGATATTTTCTCTAATCAATCTGCCTTGTTGTTCAGTCTGGGTGGTTTTTGGCTCAGGACTGAGGCGATTTCTGAAAAATGAGCAAAGTTTAAGGGCTTTTAACTGGTCTCTGGCTTCACTGACGGCCGCATCGGTTGCATTATTTTATGTCTGAGAAACGGTATCTTTTTTATCAGCCGGGAGCGCTAATCCCGGTTTATAAAAAATGCCAGGTAAGTTGTGGGGTGATCTGTCAACCATTACGTCTACCTCTGAATAAGGGATGATGATGATGCCCTGGTTCCGGGTCACATCGCAAGCCGTCAGGTGAGCCACCAAAGCACTGGACATCACATTCATCAGCAGATTTCTTCCTGTCATCAATATTAGTTAGTGATCCATCAAAGATGTTACGGTATCTGGCTTGTAGATCTTTGCTGGTAATGTGTGCAGCCAAACCTGGTTCCGAGAGTAGGAATGTTTTGTGCATAATTGTTTCGTTAGGGTCATAAAAAATAACCTTCATGCATCCATCCTGCTTCTTTAATCTCAGGGCCATTACGTGACTAAATCTTGAATCACCTTGTGTACCAAACAAAAAATTCTTTTCATCGCCAGCAGGTATATTCCAATACTTTTCTACCAGCCCCGAAAGAGCCTCAGAAAACGCTCCCTCGTGGAAATAATATCCATCGGCATAAAAGGATCTGTTAGTAATTGGCCCGTTTTTTAATCCATCTGGATTACTGTACGCATCACTTATAGGAGTATCAGGTGTATTTGCAAAGATTGACTGTATCTTTTTCGGGGTGTTTATTCTTTTAAAAGTCTCTTTTCCCCGACCAAACTCTTTTGTGGCATAAGCCCAGGCGATGTGTCGGCAGACTATTTTTCTTCCAGGTGCTACGGTGTCAGTATCAGAGCGACGTACTGTGCAGTTAAGGCACTTTGAGTGCCAGGGTTTAATGGAGTAATACATGGGAATTGGAGCAATACTGCCATCCTGTTTGAAAGCAAGTTTAACCTTAAGTATGCGCCCTTCATCATGCAGTTTGTCTATCTTATTGGAAACATAGCTGGTTGAACTCTTGCAGGCTGACGGTATGCTGATGTTATAAGCACTTAATGGCTTATGGAGGCTTTTGGTAAACCATGCATTTGGGTGTTCTTTCATCAGCTTTTGGGTGTTACCGTCTAAAACGCTGACAGAATAACGACCAAACAGTGCCTTGATGCCATTAACAAGGGATTTTATGACCCTGATTGGCAGTAAGGATTCTGAATGTCTGCACCATGAATGTGATAGTGCTGACAAAACACTAAGCTTGATATGATCCATTACATGATATCCCTTGCTTGATTCTTATGATTCATTTGCTCGAAACCCTTTAGAGTATAAAAGTTCTAAAAAGTTCCACGGCTATCCCTCAGCTCAGGTAAGAGTGATGCTTTATGTTTGAGAGGCTGTATGTTTTTTATAAGCTGGGATCGTGCATCCCGGCTTATAAAAAAATATCAGGTTAACTACTTTTGGTGATCTATCAATCAGGAGCTCTTCCTTCTGAATAAGGGATGATGTATATTCCCGGGTTCTAAAAGCAGCGAGGAAGGTCGGCCACCAAAGAACTGGACATCGCATTCATCAGCAGATTTCTTCCTGTCATCAATATTAACGAGTGCTCCATTAAATAGGAAGCTCGCTCCAAGATCTTCAACGGTAATGTGTGCAGCCAAACCGGGTTTCGAAAGAAGGATTTTTTTGTAATTGGGTCATTTTCTAATTCATTTGGATGATGGTGCGCAAATGATGAAGGACGATCAGGTGTATTTGCAAAGGTTGACTGTATTTTTTCCGGGGTAGCTACTTTATGAAAATCTTTTCTCCGACCAAACACTTTTGTGGCATAAGCCCAGGCGAAATGTCGGCAGACTATTTTTTTTCCAGGTGCTTCGGTGTCAGTATCAGAGCGGTGGACTGCTTGATTAAGGTTTATGGGGGATAGGAATTATCCGAATTATATATGGGGATTGGGGCAACACTGCCATTCTCATTGAAAGTCAGTTTAACCAGCATTCCGCGTCCTTTTTTATACAGTTTTTTCTATTTTATTGGAAATATAGGGAGTTGAGCTTTTACAGGCTGACGGAATGCTAATATCAAAGACATTTAATGGTTTACGGAGTTTTTGGGTATACTGTGCATCTGGGTGTTCTTTCATCAGCTTTTGGCTGTTACTGTCTAAGGCGCTTACAGAAAAACGACCATAATATGTCTTGATGCCATTAACAAGGCATTTTATGGCCCTGATTAGCAGTAAGGATTCTGCATTTTTGTGCCATGTATATAAACGTGCGGCCTGAGCATCCAGTTTAATTTGATCTATTATGTAATATCCCTGTGTTATTTCGCTCTTATGATTAATTTGCTTAAAACCTTTAGAGTGCAAAAGTACTAATAAGTTCCGTGGCTGTTCCTCTTCTCAGGAAAGAGTAAAGTTTGTTGTTGCAGGTAGGATCGTTTGGTGAGTATCTATTTATTGGATTTTTGGGCTCGAGGCCCCACCGGCATACGCCATAAAACTTAGAGATCATGGTGCATGGCGGTTGGTTCGGGTGTCGGCTTCTTCAGGTGCCGACCTGCATGGTCAGCCTCCTGGTACACGTTTTCAATGTAATTGATGGGTTCTTTTTATATGGCGTCTAAACTCCGCTCAGGGTGAACGGAGGTTATACACCTCAAACTCATTGAAATGGTGTACTAGTCTCCCAGGAACGCCTTATAAGCCTCATTCTCATTTTCAGACCAGTAACGGTAGCCAATGGCATCAAGATATTCCGGGATATGCTGGTGTTCCTCTTCCGGGACATCCAGGCCTATCGCAACCCGTCCATAGGCCGCTCCATGGTTGCGATAGTGAAACATGGTGATATTCCAGCGCTGGCCCAGTTTACTCAGGAAGTTTAATAAGGCTCCCGGGCGCTCCGGAAATTCAAACCGGTAAACCTGTTCGTTGTTTACCGCTTCGCTATGCCCGCCCACCATGTGCCGAACATGAAGTTTGGCCATTTCATTATCGGTCAGGTCAACCACGGGATAGCCTTGCTGCTGGAGTTCATTAACCAGCCGGTCGATGGGCATCTGATCCGGGTGGACCTGAACACCGACAAAGATTCTGGCTTTGCCCGGGTTATGGTAGCGATAGTTAAACTCAGTGATATTTCTGCGGCCCAGCAGTTCACAGAACTGTTTAAAGCTACCGGGTTGCTCCGGAATGGTAACGGCGATGATCGCTTCCCGCTTTTCACCCAGCTCTGTGCGTTCCGAGACATAGCGCAAACGGTCAAAGTTGATGTTGGCACCGCTGTCAACGGCCAGCAGGGTTTGGCCCCGGACCTTGTCCCGGCTGACATACTTCTTCATACCGGCAATGCCCAGGGCACCGGCAGGCTCACAGACAGAGCGGGTATCATCAAAGATATCCTTGATCGCGGCACAGATTTCGTCGGCGGTGACGGTGATGACCTCGTCGATACAATCCCGGCAGATCCTGAATGTCTCTTCACCGATCTGTGCCACCGCTACCCCATCGGCAAAGATGCCCACATGGGGCAGGACAACCCGTTCACCCGCATCAAGCGCCGCCTTCAGGCAGGCCGACTCTTCAAACTCAACACCGATGACTTTGACGTCGGGCCGCAGGTACTTGATATAGGTGCTGATACCTGCCGCCAGACCACCGCCGCCCACCGGGATGAACACCGCATCCAGGGCACCGGTCTGTTGACGCAGGATCTCCATGCCAATAGTGCCCTGACCGGCGATGGTATCTATATCATCATAAGGGTGAATAAAGGTGTAGCCGTGCTTTTCAACCAGGGTAAAAGAGTGAGCCAGAGCCTGGTCAAAAGCGTCGCCATGCAGTACGACCCTGGCCCCGTAAGCCCGTACCGACTTCACTTTGATCTCGGGGGTGGTGACCGGCATGACAATGGTGGCCTTGATCCCCATTTCCCGGGAGGCCAGGGCTACTCCCTGGGCATGATTCCCGGCCGAAGCGGCAATAACGCCACGTTCTTTTTCTGCCGTCGTGAGCTGGGCCAGCTTGTTATAAGCGCCCCGAATTTTGAAGGAGAATACCGGTTGTAAGTCTTCCCGCTTCAGGAGAACCCGGTTATCCAGGCGCTGACTGAGGAAGCGGGCCTCATCAATCGGGGTTTCGATGGCGACATCATAGACCCTGGCTTCCAGTATTTTTCGTATATAACGGTGTGGCATGCTGTCCTGCTGGTGTCTTCTGTTAGCTTTATTGAGTTCAGGCAGTGCTGTGAAGCTCTCATTCTATAGGAATAAGCTTCAGGATGGCACTCGTCCAATTTGCCGGAAAATGGTGTAATATACGGCGCGTTTTCAGCCCTATTAACCGCTCAGTATTATCAGGTAACCCCATGAATCAGGATCAGCTCAAAAAGGCCACCGCCGAAGCCGCGTTGCAATATATCCTGCCCCATCTGGAAAAAGATATGGTGATCGGTGTTGGCACCGGCTCTACCGCGCGATTTTTTATTGATGCGCTGGCTGAGTACAAGGATGATTTTGATGGCTGTGTCTCCAGTTCTGAGGCATCTACTGAGCAGCTGAAGGCCCATGGTATTCCTGTCTATGATCTGAATACGGTGTCTGACCTGCGCTTTTATATTGATGGGGCAGATGAAGCCAATGAACATCTTCACCTGATTAAAGGGGGTGGTGCGGCACTGACCCGGGAAAAGATCATTGCAGCGGTAGCCAGAGAGTTCATTTGCATTGCCGATGAGAGCAAGGCGGTGGGTGTGCTGGGTGAATTCCCATTGCCGGTGGAGGTCATTCCCATGGCTCGCAGTTATGTTGGCCGGGAGCTGGTAAAGCTGGGAGGGGATCCTGCCTACCGCGAAGGGGTTGTGACCGATAATGGTAACGTGATTCTGGATGTCTGGAATATGAAGATGCTGGACCCGGTTGCACTGGAACAAAAGATCAATGGCATTGTTGGTGTGGTGACCAATGGTCTGTTCGCCTGTCGTCCTGCTGATGTGCTGCTGTTGGGTACAAACGACGGTGTTAGAACAATTACCGGCAAATGATTAAAACGGGTTCTCTGGAACAGTTGTGATCTTTAGTGGATAGTTGGCTCCCGCTGTTTCCATAAAAAAACCGCAATATTAGGCTGGATCGAATAGAAAAAATCCTTAATATAGCCATTGCTAACAATAAAAATGCTTGGCGACCTGCGTTGAGCGTAACCTGTGGTTTAGTCCTGAGTTTCGGGGGAGGGCGGCCACTTTCTGGCGAATGCTCTGTAAACTCAGGCATGAAAAACAACAATAAAGAGTGACTGACATGCTGAAATCATTCAATAAAAAAATGGCAGTCTTTACTGCCGTGTTAGCGGGTACAGCGGCACTGGGCAGTGCATCCATCGCATCCGCAGAAGATACCATCAAAATTGCCCTGGCAGGCCCGGTAACCGGACCGGTTGCCCAGTACGGCGATATGCAGTTTATTGGTGCCAAAATGGCCATTGAGCAGATTAACCAGGCGGGTGGCGTCAATGGCAAGGAGCTGGAAGGGGTTGTCTTCGATGATGCCTGTGACCCCAAGCAAGCCGTAGCGGTTGCCAACAGGATTGTAAACGACGATATTCGATTTGTTGTCGGTCACCTCTGTTCTTCTTCAACTCAGCCTGCTTCTGATATTTATGAAGATGAAGGTGTCTTGATGATCACTGCCGCCTCAACCAGCCCGGACATCACCACCCGTGGCTATGAGCTGGTTTTCAGAACCATTGGTCTGGACAGCATGCAGGGGCCAACGGCTGCGAAATACATCATTGATTCGGTAAAACCACAGAAAATGGCAGTGATTCACGACAAGCAGCAGTACGGTGAAGGTTTGGCCGCCAGTGTTCGTGATGAAGTTCAGAAGGCCGGAGTTAACGTTGCGCTTTATGAAGGTGTAACGGCCGGCGACAAAGACTTCTCTGCCCTGATTGCCAAGCTCAAGAAAGAGGATGTCGATTTCGTTTATTACGGTGGTTATCACCCTGAGCTGGGCCTGATTTTGCGCCAGAGTGCAGAGAAGGGACTGGATGTTAAGTTCATGGGGCCTGAAGGTGTCGGCAACAAGGATATCTCTGCCATTGCCGGTGAGGCCTCAGAAGGCTTGCTGGTGACTCTGCCCAAGAGTTTTGATCAGGATCCGGCCAATGCCCGGTTGGTGGAGGCATTCAAGGCCAGGAGTGAAGATCCTTCCGGCCCATTTGTCTTTCCCGCTTACTCTGCGGTGCAGGTCATGGCAGATGGCATGAAGCTGACCGCCAGTGAAGACCCTGAGAAAGTTGCCAGCAGCCTGCGTGCCAATAACTTCAAAACACCAACCGGTGAGCTTGGCTTTGATGGCAAGGGCGACCTGAAGGACTTCAGCTTTGTCGTTTATCAGTGGCATTCTGATGGCAGCAAAACTGCCCTGACCAAGTGATCGGAATACTGCCCTGCCTGCATGGGCAGGGTATTAATAAAGGAAATACTGTGCAGTCGAATAACCAGACGGCACCAGTCTAACAATGAGAAAGCAGTAAAAGGCCTGCAAGGAGTGCAGAACGCCATAAGCGTTATTGCAACATGCGGGCCTTTTTTATGGATTCGACCATGCCTGAGTCAGCCTATTATTTTATTCAGCAATTGCTGAACGGCCTTACTGTCGGGAGCACCTATGCCCTGATAGCCATCGGTTACACGATGGTCTATGGCATCATTGGAATGATCAACTTTGCCCACGGCGAGATATATATGATCGGCAGCTACGTTGCCTTTGCCGTGCTGGCCGGTCTTGCCTTGATGGGGGTTGACAGTATTGCCCTGATGCTGGCCGCCGCCTTTATCATCAGCATTATTATTACCAGTACTTATGGCTTTGCCGTTGAGCGGGTGGCCTATCGACCATTAAGAAACAGTAATCGATTGATTGCCCTGATCTCGGCAATCGGTATGTCTATTTTTCTTCAGAACTATGTGCGTATCGCCCAGGGTTCGAGAGATATCGCAATGCCCAGCCTGATTACCGGTGGCTGGACGTTTGGGCCCGCTGATGAGCTTAATGTCACTCTGTCGTACATGCAGGTGGTGATTTTCATTATTACGTTTATCACCATGACACTGCTGACGCTGTTTATTTCCAAATCAAGGATGGGGCGTGCATGCCGGGCATGTGCAGAAGACCTGGGCATGACCCGGCTTCTTGGCATCAATACCAACCAGGTTATCTCCCTGACCTTTATTATCGGTGCGGCACTGGCTGCGGTGGCCGGTGTTTTACTGGGGCTCTATTACGGCGTTATTAACCCCTATATTGGTTTTCTTGCGGGTTTGAAAGCGTTCACTGCGGCGGTTCTTGGTGGCATCGGCAGTATTCCGGGAGCTGTACTTGGCGGCCTGATTCTTGGTGTTACCGAAGCGTTTACCGCAGGGTATTTCAGTAGCGAATATAAAGACGTCGTCGCCTTTAGTCTGCTGGTGCTGATTCTGTTATTCCGACCTTCAGGGATTCTTGGCAAGCCGGAGGTAGAAAAGGTATGAATAGTCAGTCATCTACCACACTGCGCTGGTTTCCCGCTTTTATGGCAACCGGAGCGCTGTTGCTGCTTGCTGTGTTAATGCTCGGGGTTCAGCTATCCACTGAAAATACAAAGTTGGTCGTTTACTTTGCGGCCAGTGAACGGTGGCAGCTGATTCTTGCTGGTGCTGTTCTGGTTTTCCTGGTTCAGTTATTCCGGAACCCCATCTCTGCTTTCTGGCAGGGAGCCAAAAAACACAACCCACTACCGCAGGTTCAGCTGCCATCACTGGATGATAATAAACCTCTGAAGCGGCTGCTGATCAGTTTTGTCGTGGCCGGGCTGATGGTCTGGCCTTTCTTTGTTTCCCGTGGTGCGGTGGACCTGGCAACACTGGCACTTATTTATGTCATGCTTGGTCTGGGCCTTAACGTGGTTGTTGGTCTGGCAGGTTTGCTGGATCTTGGTTATGTGGGCTTCTATGCCGTTGGAGCTTACAGTTATGCGCTGTTGAGCCAATATTTTGGTCTTGATTTCTGGAGCTGCCTGTTGATCGGCGGGGTTATGGCGGCATTCTTTGGTTTTATCCTGGGGTTTCCGGTGTTAAGGCTTCGTGGAGACTATCTGGCCATTGTTACCCTGGGCTTTGGCGAGATTATTCGTATTTTGCTGAATAACTGGACCTCAATTACCGGAGGGCCGAACGGGATCAGTCAGATTCCAAAACCAACGTTGTTTGGTCTGGAATTTTCCCGGCGAGCCAAAGAAGACGGCAATGTACCATTTCACGAGTTCTTCGGGATTGACTACAGCAGCGGCTATAAAGTGATTTTCCTTTATATCCTGGCGCTGCTTCTGGTGCTGTTAACGCTCTACATTATTAATCGCCTGTTGAGAATGCCCATTGGCCGGGCCTGGGAAGCGCTTCGGGAAGATGATATTGCCTGTCGCTCACTGGGTTTGAATCCAACAGCCATCAAACTGTCGGCCTTTACCATTGGTGCAGCGTTTGCCGGATTTGCCGGTACTTTCTTTGCGGCCCGGCAGGGTTTTATTAGTCCGGAGTCTTTTACCTTTATTGAGTCAGCCATCATCCTTGCGATCGTGGTTCTGGGAGGCATGGGGTCACAGATGGGCGTTATTCTTGCCGCCGTTATTATGACGGTACTGCCAGAGTTTGCCCGGGAGTTTCAGGAGTACCGGATGCTGATGTTTGGCCTGATGATGGTGTTGATGATGATGTGGCGTCCGGAGGGGTTGATGCCCATGAAACGTCCGCATCTGAAGTTGAAAGATCATCAGTCGGATAAAAAAGATGATGCTTCTGTTAATCGTCAGCCCATTGCTGAAAGCGTTTAATCTGCAGGGAGTTATAAGATGAGTCAGTGTTTGCTGGAAGCATCGGATCTCAGTATGCGCTTTGGCGGTCTGCTGGCCGTGGATCAGATGGCGCTCAAAGTTCGTAAAGGCGAAATTGTCTCCATGATTGGCCCGAACGGTGCCGGGAAAACGACAGTGTTTAATTGTCTGACCGGCTTCTATAAGCCAACCGGAGGGAAGATTCTTTTTCAGGGCCGGGCGGTAGAAAAGCTGCCTGGCTTTAAAATCGCCCGTTTAGGTGTGGTGCGAACTTTCCAGAATGTGCGTTTGTTTAAAGCCATGACGGTTCTGGAAAATCTGCTGGTGGCCCAGCACCGTCATTTGAACACAGGGTTGTTGGCCGGGCTGTTTAAAACACCTTCGTTTCGCAAGAGTGAGGCAGAAGCCATGGAGCGGGCCGCTTACTGGCTGGATAAAGTGGGCCTGACTGAGTTTGCCAATCGTGAAGCCGGAAACCTGGCCTACGGTCAGCAGCGACGACTGGAAATTGCCCGCTGTATGGTGACCGATCCACAACTGTTGATGCTGGATGAGCCTGCTGCAGGACTGAACCCTAATGAAACCCGGGAGCTGGATAAGTTGATTTCCGATCTCAGAAAAAATCATGGTGTATCAGTGCTGCTTATTGAACACGATATGAAACTGGTGATGGAAATCTCGGACCGGATCTATGTTATTAATCAGGGGAGGCCCCTGGCATCCGGAACACCGGAAGCAGTCCGCAGTCATCCTGAAGTGATCAAGGCTTATTTAGGGGAATCCTGAGTATGAATAACGATAAACCACTGCTAAGCCTTGAGCATGTTTCTACCTTTTATGGCCAGATTCAGGCACTGGATGACGTGAGTGTAGAGATCCGGGCCGGTGAAATTGTGACGTTAATTGGTGCCAATGGTGCGGGAAAAACCTCTCTGCTGATGACACTCTGTGGTGATCCACGGGCGAGCAGTGGACAGATCTTTTATGGTGGGCGGGACATTACCCGGGACGATACGGCGGATATCATGCGCTCCGGTATCGCACTGGTGCCGGAAGGTCGGCGTGTCTTCTCCCGGCTTACCGTGGAAGAAAATCTCAGCATGGGGGGCTTTTTTACCGATGAGCAGGATTATCGTCAGCTGTATCGCCATGTTCTTGAGCTATTCCCGCGCCTTGAGGAGCGCCTCACCCAGCGGGCAGGCACGATGTCTGGAGGTGAGCAACAGATGCTGGCCATAGCAAGGGCACTGATGAGTAAGCCCAGGCTATTACTGCTGGATGAACCCTCACTGGGCCTGGCTCCTATCGTGATTCAGCAGATTTTTGACATTATTGCCAGGCTGAGGGATGAAGGGATGACGATCTTTCTGGTTGAGCAAAATGCCAACCAGGCGCTGAAGCTGGCTGATCGCGGCTATGTGCTTGAAAATGGGAAGATTGTTCTGCATGACTCCGGACAGGCTCTGCTAGTGAATAAATCTGTGCAGGAGGCCTATCTGGGCGGGTGATTGCAGTATTTTTCCTTTGATTTCTGAAGGGTTTGCCATACGCGGCTTTGAGAGAACTTCTGGCAGAAGCCGCTTTGGTTTCAATAGGTTAACTGGGTAAAACTTTAGTATCAGCCATATTTTGGAATCAAAATAACAATTTAAATTTTTGATAGTAATTAAAATTATCATTATTTTTTATTTATTCATTTGAAATCAACCAGTAAGTGGCGTGGTAGTTCTGGTTATAAGGCCATGTTCCCAGTACTATACTTTCCCTATAACTGAACTAGCAGTACAAGGAAGTGCATCATGAAACCTGAATACGATAAGCTGACCACACCGGAAGTATTGATGTTAGCCAGCTCACTGAGCGTTTTGGCGGGTTCACTGGTTACCCTTGGAATGCTGATTCAGTAGTCATCCGGCAATATCAGGGTTAAGCCTATGGCTACAAAGACCTGGCGGGTGCCCGCCGAGGTTTTTACCAGTCCAGAACAACACTCCCCTTCAAATCATCAGCATACCCACTGTTGATCTCATCTTGGTTTATAACCACCGACAGCAGTTATCTCTGTGATGGATTTTTCTTTGGTTCCTATGGGACAGAACCCTAATTTTTTTGTGCTATTTAACGATGATTAAGAGATGGAAAAGCTCCAGACTCCATCCTTTGCCAAAGCACAGAGATCAGGCCATGAGTTCAGAATCACCCAGTGAAAACAGGCAGCGAAAGACGGGTGGTCTGGCACTCACGCTTTTTCTCTGGTTTATTGTTTTATCCATTGGGCCTGTTGTGATTGTTGGGCTGAATGAGTACAAGACCGGAAAAGAAGCCATTGTCAAAGATCGTTATGATCAGCTTTCATCAGTAAATTTTCAGTTAACTCAACGCATTAATGAATACTTTGATACGGTGTTAACCAATTTATTCATTATGGCATCATCTTCCGAAGCATTTATTACCGAACTGGTGATGGCTCCAGGATTTAAAAGCCAGCCGGTTTCTGAGTTTATTAATTCCAGGGAATACGGGGATATCTATGAAAAGTACTCCATGGAGTATGTGGATTTCCTGCGATTCTATGACTACTCCGATGTGATTCTGGGCGATGCGGCAGGCAATATTCTCTTCACAGTGAATGAATACAGTGATTTAGGAGAAAACCTGTTTTCTTCAGAACTGGAAAATACGTTGTTTTCCTTGGCTGTTAAAGCCAGCCTGAATGATCAGCAGCCAAAGTATGCCGACCTTGCTGCCTACCCGCCCATAGGCAATGAGAAAGTCATCTTTTTAATATTACCGCTGGCGGATTCCTTCCAGAAAGCGGTGGGTTTTATTGCGGTGCAGATTCACCCGAAGAATATTCAGGTGATGTTTGATAAAGGTGAGTCCAGTGACGTCGGTCTCTCGTCGTTTCTTGTCGGTAAGGATCGTAAAATTCGCTTTGGTACCCGGTTTGAAAATCAGGAGCAGCTTAAATTTGGCGATGATAATCCGCTCATTAACCTATGGTTAAGCCATCTTGAGGATGATGGGAGCTACAGAGAGGAAGAGGACCATTTCGGAGAATTCTCAGCAGATAATGGTCATGCTTTTGAGTCTATTGGCCAGCATGAGCATGATCTGGAATCCATTTCAGAAAGTCTTGACGCTTTAAATCTGGACGAGCAGGACGTGTTCGGTCGGGCGGCTAAAGCAAGCTTGAACCATATTCGAAGCTACATTCATGGTGAAGAAGTTCTGGGGATTTATCTACCAATAAATATTGCCGGAACCCCTATGGTCATCCTTTCAGAAGTAACGCACCGGCATGCTTTTGCATCAGTTCAGGACTTTCAACAACGCCTTTTTGTGCTTATCGCCATCACTTTTGCCCTGGTTGTGGTTATTGCTCTGTTTGTTACACGACAACTGGTGAAGCCCATCCGTCGGATTACCCGGTGGGTCAATCGAGTCGCCGCAGGTGACTATGCCGAAGGGACTGTCCTGAATGGTAATAATGAGATCAGCGAACTCAGTCGCAGTTTTGCCCAGATGACTGAAAGGTTGCGTACCGTCAGTGCGGAAAATACCCGGAAAAACTGGCTTCAGGAAGGTATGGCCGGGCTGTATAACAGTGTGCGTGGTGAGCAGGCGATGGCTGAGCTGTGTCGTAACATTGTGACTTATATTGCCCGCTATCTGGATATGCATTCCGGTGCCATGTTTGTAAAAGATGATAACAACCGGCTGCAGTTGATGGGCACCTATGCCTGGAGTAAACGCAATCAACATGCAAAGTCTTTTGCCATGGGTGAGGGGCTGATTGGTCAGGCAGCATTGGAAAGGGAAACGATGGAGATAGCCGATGTACCTGATGGCTATATGGAAATTGCGTCCGGACTGGGCTCTGCCAGACCAACTCATCTGATCATTGTCCCGCTGTGCTATGAAAATGATCTGAAAGGGGGAGTTGAGTTTGCCCGGCTTGGTCCAATGACGGATGAGCAGCGCCTGTTTCTCCAACATTCTGTTGAAAGTATTGCCATTGCCATTAACTCTGCCCAGTATCGAACCCGGGTTAATCAGCTGCTTGATACCACCACCCAGCAATCCGAAGCACTAAAGGAACAAAAAGAAGAGCTGCGTTCGGTTAATGAAGAGCTGGAAAAGCGAGCCGGTATTCTGGAGGAGTCTGAAGAAGAGCTGAAAGCCCAGAGTGAGGAGCTGCAGAAATCCAATGTCGAACTGGAAGAACTCAGCGAACAGCTGATGCTCCAGAAAGAAGAGATTGAGAGAAAGAATAAAGATATTGAGCTGTCCAGTAAAAAGATAACGGAAAAGGCGGAGGAACTTGCCCGGGCCAGTCAATATAAATCTGAATTTCTTGCCAATATGTCCCATGAGCTGCGCACGCCCCTGAATTCTTTATTGCTCCTTTCCCAGATGCTGGCAGAAAACGACGAAGGTAACCTGACAGAGGACCAGGTAGAGTCTGCGCAGGTGATTTACAACGGTGGTAAAGAGTTACTCGAGCTGATCAACGACATTCTTGATCTGTCCAAGGTTGAAGCGGGAAAAATGTCGGTCAATCTTGATGATACGCCCCTGAACGAGATCAAAGGCAGTATTGAAGCCATGTTTAACCCACTGGCAGAAAGCCGTGGTCTGCAATTTCAGATCAGCATAGAGAGCGGTACCAGCCGGTCTGTTTTCACAGATAGCCAGCGGCTAATGCAAATTATCAAGAACTTCCTTTCTAATGCGTTCAAATTTACCGAGGAAGGCCGTGTTCAGGTAAGGATGTTTAATGAAACCCGCTCTGGCCATTTTTCAGACGATACCTGGACTGGTTTTGCTGTTAAAGATAGTGGGATTGGGATTCCCAAAGAGAAGCAGGAATCGATTTTTGGCTCATTCCAGCAGGCCGATGGGTCTACCAGCCGAAAATATGGCGGCACCGGGCTTGGTCTGGCGATCTCCAGAGAGATGGCAGAACTTCTGGGGGGCTTTATTGAGCTGGACAGCAAGGAAGGTGAAGGAACCACCTTTACCCTGTTCCTGCCGACTAATCCAGTGTGTTCTCTTGGCCCTGAGAAAGTACTGGCAGAAAACTATGTGTCCGATGTGTTTGACCAGTCTGTGAGAGCGTCAGAGGCTCCTGCTCAAAAGCCAGAAATAGATAATAAGCCGGAGGAGGCGGAGTTATCTGAGCCTGCGGCATCGTTTGATTACCAGTTACTGGTTATTGAAGATGATCCTCATTTTGTCACCATTCTTGGTCAACTGGCGGGTAAACATCGCTTTGGCTGTTTGCATGCAGAAACAGGAGAGCAGGGAGTTGCCCTGGCCCGACAACATCAACCATCAGCCATTATTCTGGATTTAGGCTTACCGGATATGGATGGGCAGGAGGTACTTGCTCAGTTAAAAGGCGATGAGTCAACCAGACATATTCCGGTGCATATTGTTTCGGGACGGGATCCGCAGTCGGTTTCCAGCCTTGGCACTGTTGGTTATTTGAGAAAGCCCGTGACGGTTACCGATATTGATCAAGCGTTTTTGACCCTTGGACAGGCCATTAGCCAGGATATTCACGATGTACTGATTCTCGATCTGGATGAAGAGCAAAGATCCCAGGTAGGCAGCATGCTGGAGCAAAAAGGGCTCCATGTAGGGTATGCCAGCACAGCAGAAGAAGCTGAGAAGAGGCTTATTGATCAACAGTGGCATTGCCTGATTATGGACCTGGAGCTTGGGGAAGTAAGAGGGCTGGAGTTCCTGGAAAAAATGACAGGCAAGTTGGGATCAGATATGCCGTCAGTGGTCATTCACACCGCGCACCCTGTAGATAAGACAGAACATTCCCAGTTGCAGGAATTCACCAATGCCATGGTGATGAAAGGTGATAGAGCCCTGGAAAGAATCACGGATGAAGTCAGCCTGTTCTTGCATACCGTTAATAAGGATCAGTTGGATGATACGCCCGATGAGCCGGTGGCCGGGTCAGAGAAGCGTCTTGATGGACACAAGATTCTGCTGGTTGATGATGATTTGAGAAATACCTTTGCTCTTTCCAAAGCCCTTCAGGGCATGGGGCTGGAAGTTGTGCTGGCAGACAATGGCAAAAATGCGATCAGCAAGCTTGAGGAAGAAGACGGCATTGAACTGGTATTAATGGATATTATGATGCCCGTTATGGATGGCTATGAAGCCACTGCCACTATTCGGCAAATGAATGAATTCAAAGAACTTCCGGTGATAGCCCTGACCGCCAAGGCCATGGCAGGTGATAAGGCCAAATGCCTTGAGGCAGGAGCCAATGATTACATGACCAAACCGCTGGATATGGACAAGCTGACAGCAATGCTGAAGGTGTGGCTGCTGCGATGATGGAGACTTGCCCGGTAGCTGATCTGGAACTCGACTTACTGCTGGACGCTGTCAAGAAGCACTATGGCTATGACTTTCATGACTATGCCAAAGCATCCATGATCCGTCGGGTAAGAAAATACATGGAGCAGACCGGCATCAACCATATCAGTGAGTTGATTCCCCTGTTCCTGCACGATCAACGTGCATTTTATCGCTTTGTGAAAAGTATTTCCGTTGTGGTGACGGAAATGTTCCGGGACCCGGATGTCTTTAAAGTCTTGAGGGAAGAGGTCATTCCTGTGCTCAAGACTTACCCGTTTATCAAGATATGGCATGCAGGGTGTGCATCCGGTCAGGAAGTGTACTCTATGGCGATCCTGTTGGCAGAGGAAGGGATACTGGATCGTTGTCAGATTTACGCCACGGACTTCAATGATGATGCTCTGAATCTGGCCAAAAAGGGGATTTATCCGGCAGAAGATATTGAACTTTATGAAAACAATTACCGCCTTGCCGGTGGGAAGCATAAGCTTAGTGATTATTGGGTCAGCCTCTATGATTCAATCAAGGTCAACAGTCGTTTATCGGAACGGCTGACCTTTGCCAATCACAACCTGGTGACGGATGGGGTTTTTGGCGAAATGCATTTGGTGATGTGCCGCAATGTACTTATTTATTTCAATGAGCAGTTGCAGGACAGGGCGTTAACTCTGATTAACGACAGTTTATGCCCGAGGGGATTTCTCTGTATCGGGCGCAGAGAGAACCTGAAGTTCAGCCAGATCAGAAACCATCTTGAAGATGTCAGTAATACGCTGCGGATATACAGGAAGCTGGGCTCGTGAATTCAGTCGGCTGACAGAATCTATGGAACCTTTTGGGAATAAGACAGGGATTGTCTGCTATGGAGACAAAGAGCAAAGTCAAAATTCTGGTTGTGGATGACCGCCCGGAAAACCTGCTGGCGATGGATAAGTTACTGAAGCCGCTGGGGGCTGAGATCCACAAGGTGGATTCTGGCGAGAAGGCACTGTCTGAAGTTCTGGCCCATCACTTTGCGGTTATTCTTCTGGACGTGCAGATGCCCGGCATGGATGGCTTTGAGACAGCTACATTGATGCACAGTAACAAGCAAACGGCCAATATCCCGATCATTTTTGTGACGGCGATTAATAAAGATCAAAACTACGTAGCCAAGGGTTATCAGTCGGGGGCTGTTGACTATTTGCCTAAACCGATTGTGCCGGAAATTCTTCTGGGTAAAGTGAAAGTATTTTTACAGCTGGAGGAACAGCGGCTGGAGCTTGAACAGGTAACCAGGGAGCTGCAATGGATCAGCCAGAAGAACAAGCTGCTGCTGGACTGTGCAGGAGAAGGTATTGTCGGGGTAGATAAAGAAGGCAAGATAACTTTTATCAATCCGACAGCCTGTGAGTTGTTAGGCGGCGTTGAAGCAGCTTTTCTGGATCAGCACATCAGCCAGTTTCTTTTGGACGACACCACGGGTGAAACAGCTCAGGAGCAATGGCAGAAGTCAGCTATTTATCGTGAGTGCCTGGAACAAGGCGGGACACTTAAACAGTCCACTGAATTAATCAACGTGAGCCGGGGAAGATTTCCGGCGGAGTTCAATATTGCGGCCATCGTTAATAGCAGGAACGCGGTTCAGGGAGCCGTGTTTGTCTTTCAGGATATAACTGAGCGCAAACAGCTGGAAGACCAGCTAGTGAAAATGGCTAAGTATGATAGCCTGACGGGTCTGGCTAACCGGACGTTATTCAGGGAGTTTCTTCAGTCTTCAATGGACCGCAGTGACCGCTACCATAATAAGACAGTGGTTATGTTTCTGGATCTGGATCATTTTAAACAGATCAATGATCAGCTTGGCCATGATGCAGGGGATCAGTTACTGACCAGTGTTGCCAGTCGTCTGGAGGGTTGTATCCGTAAGGTTGACCTGATTGCCAGGCTGGGTGGTGATGAGTTCGCCGTGGTACTGGATGATGTCAGTAACCCGGAAGATGCCAGAACGGTTGCCAATAAAATTCTTGCTGCACTTAAGGAACCCCATGAGCTGGGCGATACTGCAAGAAAAGTAGGTACCAGCATTGGTATTGCACTTTACCCTGAGAATGGCAGCGATGCTGACGGTTTGATCAAGGCGGCAGATGAAGCCATGTATGTGGCGAAGAATGAAGGTCGGAATGACTTTCGGTTTTACTCCGACCTTAACCCGGATATTTCATAAACGTGCTCCCGCTCTCGCTTGTCCTTTGCCGCTCTAAGGGAGTTTTGTTCAGTCGACCGTACTCCCCGGTACGGCGCTCCCTCACAAAATCCCTTAGAGCGACAAAGTCCTCGGCTTTGGCATCCTGCGTCGCCCTACCTCCCACATCCATGTGGTCGTGCGCGAGATTCGAGGCAGTTTATGAAATATCCGGGTTAATCAATGAACGGTTAAGTTAACATTACACGTCGAATGCTGTATCCAGCTGTTTCTCGACAAACACTTTTTTCAACCTGGCAAAACGAGGTAAGCCGTTCAGGTAAGCTGGGTACTCCTCGCCTTCAATCAATGGTTCAAGATAGCCCCGGCAGGTTTGGGTAATGTTGAAGCCATCCTCATTGATAAAGTCCAGTGGCATTGTACGTTCGAAGTTGGCAACCTTTTCCAGTGCTACCTCTTTGATCGCCCAGCGATACGGCATGTCAGACTCTCGAATGATGGCAGGCATTACGGCATTGTGACCTGTTACGGCCAGTTCAACCGCTGCTTTACCCACAGCGTAAGCCTGCTCCACGTCAACACGTGAAGCGATATGGCGGGCAGAGCGCTGAAGGTAATCAGCGACAGCATAATGGTATTTGTAACCCAGTTCCTG
Organism: Thalassotalea sp. G20_0; assembly: GCF_017744175.1. Taxonomy (NCBI): domain Bacteria; kingdom Pseudomonadati; phylum Pseudomonadota; class Gammaproteobacteria; order Alteromonadales; family Colwelliaceae; genus Thalassotalea; species Thalassotalea sp. G20_0. The sequence goes on from NZ_JAGHQV010000002.1 coordinate 20,615, forward strand.
CTTAATCATATTACACAGGGCTGGAGCTACACCGCCAAGTTGCTGGTGCCCAAAGGAGTCAATTACCGTTGTTGACGCGGAGATAAAACTGCCATCGTCGTATTTGGCACCCTCTGAAGCAACGATCACGCAATAACCTTCGTTATTGACGGTTTCATGGACTTTTTTGAGAAATTTTTCTTTGTCCAGCGGCAACTCAGGGAACAGGATAATATGCGGTGGATCACCATCCTGGCGGGCAGCAAGGCCGGTAGCTGCTGCCAGCCAGCCAGCATGTCGTCCCATGACTTCCATGACAAACACCTTGGTTGAAGTGTCGCACATGGAAGCAATATCATGGCTGGCCTCTTTGGTGGATACGGCAAGGTATTTGGCCGCCGAACCAAAGCCCGGACAGTTGTCGGTAACCGCAAGGTCATTATCGATGGTTTTGGGGACTCCGATACAGGTAATCGGGTATCCCATTTTTTCACTGAGCTGGGACACTTTCCAGGCAGTATCCATGGAGTCATTGCCACCGTTGTAGAAAAAGTAGCCAATGTTATGGGCCTGAAAGACTTGAATTAACCGACGATATTCCGATTCACTCTCTTCAAATGACTTCAGCTTGTAACGACAGGAGCCAAAGGCACCGCCGGGAGTCCTAAGTAATGCGCCGATGGTTTCATCGGACTCGTAGGAGGTGTCGATAAGCTCCTCACGCAAAGCGCCCAGTATGCCATTATGCCCTGCGTAGACTTTACCGATTTTATCCGGGTAACGACGAGCTGTTTCAATAACCGCGCAGGCGCTGGCATTGATAACAGCGGTAACACCGCCAGACTGTGCGTAAAAAGCGTGCTTCAATGTCATCGGTTAAATTCCGGGTGTTGCTGTGTGTTGTTTTGTGTTCCTGGTTGATTGCAGATGATACCCGATCAAGAGTTTATTGGTAACGCTGTTATGCATGAATTTTATGGGCTGATGGTCTTTCGATGTCAACGTCCTTTTGCGCATAAGGCAAAAACAATGTCAAAATTCTGGTATCAGGGACTTTAGGATCTGTGCCCAAATCTGGAGCGCTTTTTTTTGGAGAGATCGGGAATGCACATACACATTCTGGGTATTTGTGGAACTTTTATGGGAAGTCTGGCCATGCTGGCCAGAGAGCTTGGGTTTGACGTGTCAGGCTCTGATGAGAATGTTTATCCCCCGATGAGTACACAACTCGAAGAGCAGGGTATTTCATTATTTCAGGGATATGGTGCTGAAGCGATCAACCCGTCACCGGATCTTGTGGTGGTTGGTAATGCCATGAAGCGGGGGATTCCGGCTATAGAGTATGTGTTGGAGAAGGGGCTTCCCTACGTTTCAGGTCCCGAATTTTTTGCCAGGTACATAGCGCCTGACCGCTGGGTATTGGCCGCTGCTGGTACCCACGGTAAAACCAGCACCAGCAGTATGCTTGCCTGGATCCTGGAATATGCCGGTATGTCTCCGGGCTTTTTGATCGGGGGCATACCGAAAGATTTCGGGATTTCCGCACGACTTGGCAGTACCCCCTTTTTTGTGATTGAAGCGGATGAGTACGACACCGCTTTTTTTGATAAGCGCTCAAAATTTATTCACTACCAGCCACGAACCCTGATTATCAATAATCTTGAGTTTGACCATGCGGATATTTTTGATGATCTTGCGGCTATTCAGCGGCAGTTCCACCATTTGGTCAGGACAATACCGGGCACTGGTCGAATTATTTATCCTGCCGGTACTCCCGAGATAGAAGCTGTTATGGCTATGGGCTGCTGGTCTGAGCAGGAAGAATTGGGTGGCAGTCACAGCCTTTGGCAGGTTGCACCGGTCAGTAGCGATGGCAGCCACTTTCAGGTTTTGTATAAAGGCACGGTTGTCGGAACCGTGAACTGGCAGCAGGAAGGTGATCACAATGTTGCCAATGCTTTAGCAGCCATTGCTGCGGCTCACCATGTCGGTGTCTTGCCAGATACAGCCTGTGAGGCGCTTTCTGTCTTTCAGGGGGTAAAGCGACGGATGGAAATGGTGGAGGAGGTTGGTGGTATACGGATTTATGATGATTTTGCCCATCACCCAACGGCGATTGCCACCACTCTGGCTGGGCAGCGAGCCAAACTCGGGGAAAATGCGAATATTCGTGTGATCATTGAACCCCGATCAAACACCATGAAAATGGGCGTGCATCAGGAGACATTGATCGCCTCCACCGCCAAGGCATCGGAAGTTATCTGGTTTAAACCACAGGGGCTTGACTGGCCATTGGCCGAGTTAGTGCAGGATAGCCCGGTAACGTCATCGGTTATGGATTCCACAGAAGCCATTGTGCGTTATCTGGTTGATACCGCCTCGGCTGGCGACCATTTGCTGGTGATGAGTAATGGTGGGTTTGAAGGGATTCATGGCCGTATAGCCAGTGGGTTGAAAGAGAAACTCAAGAAAAATTAAGGTTAAGTGATGAGTCGATCAAATCCTGAAAGAGTAACATTAGCCATCACGGGGGCTTCCGGAGCTCAGTACGGGCTTCGGCTACTGGAAAGCCTCGTGGCGGCAGAGCAACAGGTTTTTGTCCTGGTTTCCAGGGCGGCAAAAGTGGTTCTGGCCACAGAAATGGATCTTGAGATCGGTGATACGCCTGACGCCATTGAGCAATTTTTTATCAACCGTTACCGTGCTGCTCCCAGACAGATTCGTGTGTTTGGTGAGGATGACTGGATGTCGCCTGTCGCTTCAGGCAGTGGTGCTCCCAGCTCAATGGTGATTTGTCCCTGCAGTACCGGAACCTTGTCGGCCATTGCCTGTGGTTTAAGTAATAATCTGACACAGCGGGCAGCAACGGTGGTATTAAAGGAGCGACGCAAGCTGATCATAGTGCCCCGGGAAGCCCCCTATTCTGAAATACATCTGGAAAATATGTTGAAATTGAGCCGGATGGGCAGTGTTATTCTTCCTGCGTCTCCCGGTTTTTACCATCGGCCGGAAACCGTGGGTGACATGGTCGATTTTATTGTTGCCCGGATACTGGATCAGCTGGGAATTTCCCAGAAGTTAATGCCGTCCTGGGGGGATCATTGTCTTTGAAGAGGCTGGTTGTTCTGCCCCCGGAATAAAAGGTTTCAGGTTGTAAAGCCATAACGCCAGGGCATCCAGATAGATGGGCAGATTGGTTGCCGGGTCTGCCGGACCTGCCGCCAGATCAATGTCAAAACCCGGCAACTCCTGTCTTACTACTTCCTTCTGGTAAATCCCATGGGGCTGTTCTGAGATAACCAGGGCAGTTCCCGGTAGTGGGCCTGATTTCACCCAGTGCTTGAGGGTGTCGCGGGTATTGGGCCTGTGCCAGAAGCCGTCCCTCCAGTTTCTTGGCGTATCAATAAACTCAACCGGCAGGGCTCTCATTGCTTCTGGCATGGACACCAGTTGATGCAGCATGATTGCCGCCTCTGTTTCGGTAAAAGGGAGTGGGTCCGGGGTCTTCTTGTCAGGCTTTTTTGTGAGAATGTCCAGGTAGTCAGCCCCCGGGGTGAGAGGGCGCTGGCCCACCAGAAAAATCAAACGCTTGAACCGGATACCCTGACGCCACCAGTCAGTTAACAAGTCCAGCCTGCGTTTCATGCCGGGGGCAGTGGCTCCCAATAGCAGTGCATAATCATATTGTCTGGTTAATGGCCCGATGGGGGATATGAGTCCAAGCTTTTCAAGCAGATCAAGGACTCTGTGCCTTTTGTCCGTTGATATATCCAGCCCTGGTAATTCCCACCGTTCCTGTCCCGGTTTTCTGCGCCAGACCTGGGTGGTATCGATCATTGACTCCAGAGTAGGAGCATGGGAAATGCGCAGCTCTGTTAACAGTTCATCCAGTGTTAACGTGAGCGTTTTATAGTGTTGACCAGGATCGACGGTATCCGCCTGGGAAAGCATGGAAAGATACATGAGTGTCCCTACCAGAAACCGCTGGTAATTGAATCGGTAATGGAATCGACTCTTCCAGCCGGGCATTGTTTTTGTCCCTGATGATGGCGCAGGGACAAGCATAGCTGGTTCTCTTAACAGGTTATTAATGCTGAGTTGACGCAGAAGTAGCGGTCTGGGCCTGTTGCTGGAGAATAAGCTGGCTCAGCTCAGGCTGTTCCCAGTTCTCCGGGTAGTGTTTGGCCATTGCTTCCATCATGACGGTATATTCATCAGCGGGTTTTTTCAGCAGGTAAGTCAGGAAGGTAAAGATTCGATCAGACATTTCTTTGTTGATCTGATTCAGTTGTTGATCGTTTATCTGTCCTTTTTTCTGACACTCTTCAATGGTGGATTGACGAATGCAGTTGGCGGATATGATCAGCGCCAGTTTCTCGATGTTTTGATCTTCCATGATGGGCTCCATGCCTGTATAGATAAAATACGTTTACCTATATAAAACTAGTTGCTGTGGGAGGGGTTTCAAGCCTGACAAATAAAAACAGGGGAAGAGATTCCCCCAATTAAGGTTGAGGCGACTGAAGGCTGGTTAAATCGGGTTTATCCCGATCGGTGTTATACTCAATGCCCAGTTGCCAGCCTGTAGCAATCAGCAATCCGCCAACAGTCCCCCAAAGCGGTCCGACAGGGGTTAAGACACCTATAACGAACCCTGCCACACTGCCAATTCCGGTTTTGGTAAAAAAGGGCGGTAACATTTCACCAAAATGTCTGGACACATAATTAACAAGCTTTACTGCCCGACTGTAGAGGCCTTTGAAAAAGCATGAGATATTACTCCATGCGGAATGCTCTTCACTGGAGCTGGAGGACATACGGATTTTGGTAAAAATGCTGGCGATTTTTCTGCCAAAGCTGTTGCCACTTTCATCACTTTTATCACTGTGGCTCAGTGAAGCATCAGTAGAAGGGGGGGGGGCGTTGGGGATAAAGCCAGCAGATTGGTATGATACGGTCATTTTAAGCACACTTAATTATGTCGATTTGATACTTAAGACCAACAAAAGCAATTAAGGTTCCCACCTTTACTTGAAAATTTAATTGATCCTGGCGTGATGAGTAGAAAAATAGATCTTAATAGGTCTTAAAGGGGACATCCGGGATTTGTTAATTTACCGGGGCATCCCAATTTGGAGGAAACTTATAAACATCCGGTTATTGAGTACCACTCGCTGATACTCTCGATTTCTTCTTCAGATATCAGCCTGGCAATATTACTCATTGGCTGGTGAGTGGTTCTGGCGCCGTTTCGGTAGTATTGCAGTTGCTTAACCATGTACTCTTTTTTCTGACAGGCCAGATTAGGGTTAAGTGGCGTTGTACCAATACCGGTTGGGCCATGGCAACCCGCGCAGAGCTGCATCGCTTTTGCCTGTGCTGCTTCAAGGTGTTTGGGGGGAGGCTGAATTTGAGTAGCAGACTGCTGGTCAGTACATCCAGCCAGAAAGAAAACGGCGACTGGTACTATTTTTTTGATTTTAAAGGCTATTTTCATCAAACCATCGACTTCACTTAAATTGAGGGAGCGGTTAATAAACCACTTTACGTTTGCCAATACATGTTAGAGCCTATTGACGTTTCGTTGCAGGCACGCAACGAAACGACAACAGTTCCAGTCATTCAGCTTTGTCAATCCAGTGCCTTACCTTCATCTGTCAATCTGAGCCATGCATGGGAGTACCAGTAGTAGTGCTGACCACTGTTGGATGGCGCAGTACAGTTGTAACGAGTTCGGCCTACTGGTAATGGTTTATTGGCTTGAGTCCTGAGCAGAGTCATCTCTTTATTTAGCCAGGTTACCTTCAGCTCACCCTGGCCGGAGGCATAACACTTAAGCTGTTTTTTCTGGTAATCCCCTTCAGCCAGGGCCAGCTCCAGTTCGGGCTTAAGGTTATCCTGTGTGATCAGTGATGAGTCGGGGCTCTGGCTGGTCACTGGCAGAGCCCTGCTGTTGACTTTAGTGGCAAAGTCATTCAACCCATAAATACCAGCCATGGGGAAACGGGGCAGACGAGTGAAGTCAGAATATTCACCAGCGGCTCCGGACTGCTGACCAAATCCTGTATAACCCATCTTATCCAGTGTAACTCTGAGTTCCGGGGTGGTTTCGCCAAATGTCCAGGCAAACATCTTAACACTTTGACCGGTTTGCTCCCGGATTCTGGCTTCTGTCATATACAGGTCCTGACGGAACCGGGAAAGCCACTTTGCCCTGGTTTCTCCGGGCAGCCTTTCTACACTGTGGGCGTGGCTCATGGTGTGGTTTGCCAGGGTAGCACCTGCTTCCGTCATTTCCCGCAGATGCGCCCAGCTGAGGAAGTTCTGATAGTTTTTATCCACCGGTGTGGGCGTGACAAAAATGGTAAATGGCAACCCCTGTTCCCTGAGTATTGGAAATGCCTCGGTGTAAATGCTCAGATAAGCATCGTCAAAAGTGATGGCGACTGTTTTTTCCGGTAATGCCTTTTTATTGCGAAGTGCCTCAACCACATCAACCAGTGGCATCACATTGAACTTATTCTCCGCAAGATAGTGGATATGTTTCCTGAATGTCTCGGGGGTGACGCTGGTTATTTTCGGGGTTTCATTACTGACATGGTGATATTGCAATATGACTGCAGAACCGGATCCCTGACTCAAGGCCGGGATTATCGAGAGCAGTGTAAAAATGCAGGGTATGGATTGCCTCAATTTACCGACAACGGGCTTCAGCAGTAATGACAAGCTCACAGTATTCCCTTAATACGGTTTCCCCCAGCTGGATTCGGGGCAGTTGATGAAATATCCGGGCTGGGATTTTAACCTTCAACAAGGGGAATTTACTATCGTACTAATGACCACTTTTGGCTACTCAGGTATCCAGAGCCTGGTTCCATGTCCAGTGGTTAACTCCTTCCGGACAAAAAAAACCACCGATCAGCAAAGGCAGGGGCTGATTGGTGGTCCAAGTTTCAATAGCGAACAATTAAAAGTTTATGAGCGGTCAGCTCATTCTTCCTTTAGACCTTGGTCTGAACCCTGACCGGCCTGACAAGCCCCTCCTGGATGGTAGACGCTACCATTACTCCAGCCTGATTGAATATCTGGCCTCTTACCAACGCCCTGGCACCGCTGGCATGGGTGCTTTCAATAGAGTGCAGTAACCACTCATCCATCCTGAATGGGCGGTGGAACCACATGGCATGGTCCAGACTGGCTATTTGAACGGGTTTCTGGAAAGCGGCAGCTCCATGAGGGTACATGCTGGTGGGTAAGAACTGAAAGTCTGAGGCATAGGCCAGAAGGTATTTATGCAGCCCGGGGTTATCGGGCAGTTTTCCGTTGGCTCTTATCCAGATTTTATGGTTTGGTGCTCTGGTGTCTTCTGCCATTGGATCAACCGGGTCAGCAAAGCGAATCTCAATGGGGGTATCGCTGAGCAGTCGTTTTTGCAGAGGCTTGGGAATCAGGTCGCTGTGCCTTTGAATCAGGGCTTTTTCGCTCAGTGCTTCATCCGGGGGGATGACGTTTGGCATCGGGTCCTGGTGTTCAAACCCACTTTCGTTTAAATGAAAGGATGCGGACAAATTGAAAATAGGGCGACCATTTTGCACGGCTACTACCCGGCGGGTATTGAAGCTTCTGCCATCTCGAATGCAGTCCACCGTGTAAACAATCGGCTTGCTGCTGTCGCCCTCACGAAGAAAGTAGCTATGGAAGGAGTGAACATGACGTTCTGGATCCACCGTCTGCCTTACCGCAGACAGTGCCTGGCCTAATACCTGGCCACCAAATACCCGCCCCCAACCAAGGTCCTGACTCTGGCCCCGGAATATATTGTTTTCAATCGGTTCCAGTTTCAGTTGATTAATCAGTTCTTCCAGTACATCACTCATCCTGTAACTCCCTGGCTGCATACCGTTGTTGAGATTGGCTGCAGATTGTGTTGGTGTTTGGGTGACAGGGTAACAACAGGCCCGCATTTACCCTGTAAAACTGGCGCAGTTTAAACGCTCAGGCCTGCTTTGCAAATCAGGCTGTACCAGCAGGAAGGATTAGCCCACAGCCCGTTATAGCTGATAAATTGTGGGTTTTATGAGTCTGGCCGGTTAACACCGGTAAGCTCGGGCTGTTTACGATCAAGCATCTGGCAATATTTCTGGTAACGTTCCGATGTCATCATGGGTAGTCTATTAGAATGAAACTGTAGTCTAATTCTGATAACACATCAGCCCAGATCGATAGCAAGGTATTTCCCACCAAGGCCGCAATAAATCATGGATAACGCTTATTTTGATGCCATTCATATATGGTTACAGCAGAATACTGGCCTGATTGGTCCTGCTGTAGCAATGGTGGCCTGTCTGGAATCACTGGTCGTGGTGGGCATTGTTCTGCCGGGTGTGGCCCTGCTGTTTGCACTGGCGGCTATTGCCGGGGCGGCTTCCATTTCTATCTATCCAATCCTCCTGTGGGCTTTTCTGGGAGCTGTTGTTGGTGATGGGGTCAGTTATCTGCTTGGCTATCATTACCACGAGCGAGTCAGAGGCTGGTGGCCATTTAATCGTCATCCTCAATGGTTGGAGCGTGGTGAAGATTTCTTCAGGAAGTATGGTTTTTTAAGCATTGTGATCGGGCGTTTTGTTGGTCCTGTCCGCCCCATCATACCGGCAGTAGCGGGTATGATGGGTATGGTTCCCAGGTACTTTTTTACCGTTAATATTCTCTCAGCCCTGGCCTGGTCTCCGGTTTACCTGCTTCCGGGTTACCTGACGGGAGCCGCACTTCAGTGGCATGATAAAGTGCCCGATCAATTGTTGGCTGTGTTGTCAGCCATTACCGGTGTTGCCATCCTGCTTCCGCCGTTGCTGATCAGTGCTCATCGTCACTTCAAGCCCCGGTTTATTGGGTATCTGGTGCTGGTATCAGGGTTGCTTGCCTTACTTATTGCTGCTCACCGGGCAGGGGTGCTGGAGAGTGTCAATCAATGGCTGAAAGTCGTTCAGTTGTCCTGGTTGCAAAAGGTGATGTACTGGGTGGTTCCGATTGGCAGCATTCCTGTTTTGGGTATTGTTTCTGCAGGTGGCTTATTCTGGCTTTACCGTTCTAATCGGCTTGCCACTCTGTTCAGCCTGTTCTTTGGTGGTGTGTTAATGGTTTGCTCTGTCTGGCTTATCAACGGGCTGGCAGACAATGACAGTTCTGTGACATGGCTTGATCCTTATGCTTTCCCCTCTGTGCATACAACAGCCATCGTCTATGTACTGTTTTCTTTGGTTACCCTGGTGGCAGTCAATCGTCCATTTAAAGTCCAATGGTTATCGGCCAGTGCCGCTTTGGGGCTGGTGATGATTGACGCTTTTGCCCGGTTGGTTTTGCAGGTTAACTGGTTTGGCGACGTTATGACGGGATTGTGCCTTGGTTTATTCTGGGGACTGGTTACTCTTGAGCTGACAAGCTGGGCTGAAAAGCAGAGTCAGTGCCCGGAGTAAACATATTTTTCCCGTTTGATTTGCCGGGGGGATAACCCTCTGTCTCTGAGCAGAGTCACGCAATCATCAATCATACCGGGGTTTCCGCAGAGATAAACCACATCGTTTTCAGGGTTCAGGTTGAGGGCGTCAAACTGGTCTTGCACGTGGCCAGCATACTCATGGTTTGCTGTATTTACGGTGGACTCACGGCTTAAACAGGTGCGGTACTTTAAGTTTGGCAGTTGGGCAAAATCTTCAGAGTAAATGCTTTCCTCTCGATATCTGAAACCCTTTACAACGGTGACAGCTGTTCCCTTATCACTAAGCGTTTTCAATTGCTGAATCATGCTTCGATAGGGAGCAATCCCCGTGCCAGTTCCCACCAGAAGAAGCTGTCCGGGAAAGGTGTCCGGAAGCGTGAGGGCTCCGAACGGGCCAGAAATATTCAGTTCGGTTCCGGCAGGGGCTTTCTGGAAAAGCCCGGAAGCAACCCCACCACTGACCAGGCTGAGCGCTACTTGCAGCAGGCCGGTTGCCTTATAGTCCTCTGGTGCGTTGGCAATGCTATAACTTCGTTTATGAAGTTTTCCATCCATCTCAAACTGCAGCTGCACAAACTGTCCGGCAATAAAATTGAAACTCGCTCCTTCGTCCTGTACCAACTCAAAGCTCAGCTGCAGTGTATTGGCACTGAGCTGTTCAGTCTTATAGAGTTTTGCAGAGAAAAGAGAACCGGGCATTAATGGCTATCCTCATAACGTTATTTAAGAGCTACCGCTTTCATAATAGCTTCTGATCATCCGTGCGAGGGTTCCTCTCCAGGGTTTATTATGAACGCCAAAGGTACTTAAAATTTTCCGGCAGGAGAGGGTTGCATTGGCTGGTGCCTGAATACCATTACGATCGTTCAATTTATCCATACGCAGTTTTCGGATTTTCAGGTCCTGAAATTGCGATGCCTCAGAAATCACCACCTCGGCAAAACGGTTTTCAGAGATAGACTCTGCACCGGCGTAATGATAAGTACCCCAGGGTTCAGCCCCACAGCCCAGTTGCTGGATGATCGCGACAATAACTCTTGCCGCATCGTCGCTGGGGGTCGGGCACCCCTGTTGATCGGATACCACGGCAACTTCTTGCTCTTTGCTGATCTGATCCAGAAGGTACTTTAAAAGGTTGGTGCGCCGGTGGCTGATGACCCAGGATAGACGAAGAATGATATGCCTTGGGCAGCGCTCACTGATTTGCTGTTCTGCCTGCCATCGGCTGGTGGCCAGAACACCGGCAGGGTTAGGTATATCTTTTTCGGTATATGCTTCCTTTTTGCTGCCATCAAAAATCCGGTAGGTGGAAATATAGACCAGAATGGCCTGCTGCCGGTGGCAACCATCCGCCAGTGTTGCCATGGCATCCCGGTTTATCCGGAAGCATTTGGAGGGCTCGTTTTCGGCCTTAACCGGATCGTTATAACCTGCACAGTTGACTACGATATCTGGCTGATAATTTTTCAGGCAGGCATCAATGGACTCAGGCTGTTCCAGATTTAATTCATCCCTTTTCGGAGCGATACAATGGATCTGCTTATCAAGGAACAACCGTTGTACTTCCTGGCCGATCAGCCCGGTACCACCAATCAATAGTATTTTCATAAGCACTCGGCCGTTATGAGTTAATGATCACGGGCGATTCAACGCCATTGGATCAATACACTAAATAGCTCTATTGAAACATGAATAAGAGGGCTCAGGAAAAGAATTCTCAACGTTGAAAACATTGGCAAGAGTGATTGATGGCAGTAAGGTCTCTGATAAAAGCCGAAGTTATAGTAAGATAAGCCACTTATTTCCGTCTATTTTTACATTGATGAACCTTCTGAAATCAGGGTCTGCTGACGATGTATCTGGCTGAAGCTCCTGTAGAGCAGCATGAAGAAGAGCGTATTCTTCTTGTGGATGACAATCCGACCAATTTGCAGGTATTACTGCAAACCCTCAGTGGCCGTGGCTATAAGCTTCTTATTGCCAAGAATGGAGAGAGTGCTCTCAGGATCGCTGTCAAGGCAAAGCCCGCTTTAGTGTTGCTGGATATTATGATGCCTGGCATGGATGGCTATGAGGTCTGCCACCGGCTCAAGGAAAGCCCTGAAACCCGCAATATAACGGTGATTTTCCTGTCCGCTCTGGATGACACCAAAGACAAGGTCAGGGGCCTGGAAACCGGCGCTGTGGACTTTATCTCCAAGCCATTTCAAGCGGAAGAGGTCATTGCCCGGGTACAGACCCAGTTGAAAATCCATAAGCTTGAACAGGCACTTTCAGCGAGAAATCGACAGCTGGAGGCTGATAAGGCCCGCATTCTGGAAAGTATGAATGAAGGGATATTCGGCCTTGATCGACTGGGACTGATTACCTTTGCCAACCCGGCAGTCTCTGCCATGACCGGCTGGTCCATAGAACAACTGACGGGTCAGAACCTGATTCAGTTGATGAAAGGGAGTGAAGATGCCCCATCAGGGCCACTGGCACCGATTGAGGTATCCCTGAGCAAAGGTGTCAGTAAAACCGTTGAAAATGCCACTTTCCTGCACAGTGACGGTTCGCCATTTCCGGTGGATTTTTCCTGTACGCCGATTATGGAAGACAGTTCCCCTAGTGGCGCAGTGGTTGTGTTCAGGGATATTTCCGAGAAAAAAAGGCAGCAGGAAGCTCTGCAGAAGGCTCTGGATGAATTGGAAAGCCAGAAAGAGCAACTGACCCATGTCTCCCGGTTGAGCACCATGGGTGAGATGGCCGCTGGCTTTGCCCACGAGGTAAATCAGCCATTGACCGCGATTTCCAATTACGCCCAGGTGGCCAGAAGAATGCTGGCCCGGCTGGAATTGGCGGATGATCTTGGTCTTTCCGAGGCCATGGAAAAAGTCAATACCCAGGCCCGGCGGGCCGGGGAAATCATTGCCCGTATTCGCTCTTTTGTGAAGAAGCCGGACCATGTTCTGGGCAGCGTCGATCCAAACCGGTTGATTCAGGACACTTACAAGCTTGCTGAAGTTGACGCCCGTAACAACCATATGGAAATCCATCTTGAGCAGGAAGAGGGGCTTCCGAATGTGAAGGTTGACCCTGTGCAGATCCAGCAGGTGGCATTGAACCTGATTCGTAATGGCATGGAAGCGATGAGAGATATGGAGACCCGCAGTATCGGTGTCTATGTTCGTACCGAAAAGCTGGATGATAACTTTGTCAAAGTGTCGGTCATTGACCGTGGCCATGGTCTGGCAGATGATGCCGAAGAAAAACTGTTTACGCCGTTTTACACCACCAAGGCTGATGGTATGGGTATTGGACTGACGGTATGTCACTCCATTATACAATCCCATGGTGGCCGGTTGACATTCCAGCGTCACCCGGAAGGCGGGACGATATTTGAATTTACCATGCCGATTGCGGACTGATAATATGGCTGTTTTACAGCCTTTTATTGCAGAGAATAAACGATAGTGGTGATGCAAGTTGCCGGGAGAAAAGACATTGGCTGATCAAGTGACGGAGTACATGCATGGACTGGGCCAGAGAGCCCGGCAGGCCAGTAAGGAGATGGCTGTTGCTGATACTGCGATGAAAAACAGGGCACTTCTGGCGATAGCAGACGCACTGGAAGCGGATCGTTCACAGCTGAAGTTTGTCAATACCCGGGATCTGGACGCTGGCCGGGAACGTGGGCTTGATGCTGCCATGCTGGATCGCCTTGAACTGACCGATGCTCGAATTGATGCCATGATTGAAGGTCTCCGTCAGGTGGCAGCCCTGCCAGACCCCATCGGTACAATTGATGATATGAAGTATGTGCCCAGCGGTATCCAGGTAGGCAAAATGCGGGTGCCACTGGGCGTTATAGGCATTATCTATGAGTCCCGTCCTAACGTTACCGTGGAAGCAGCGAGCCTGTGTCTGAAATCTGGCAATGCGGTTATTCTCCGTGGAGGCAGTGAGTCCATTCACTCCAATCAGGCTATTGCCCGGTGCATTCAGCAGGGGCTGGCCCAGGCAGGGTTGCCTGAAGATGCGGTTCAGGTGGTTGAAACTATTGACCGTGCCGCTGTCGGAGTGCTGATCACCATGCCTGAATATGTCGATGTGATCGTACCTCGTGGTGGCAAGGGACTGATTGAGCGCATCAGTGCTGACGCCCGGGTACCGGTGATTAAACACCTGGATGGTGTCTGCCATGTGTATCTCGATGATCGGGCCGATCATAGCAAGGCCGTTCGGATTGCCATGAATGCGAAAACCCATCGCTATGGTGTGTGCAATGCCATGGAAACGCTGCTGGTGCATCAGGACGTGGCTCAACCTTTGCTGCGGGAGCTTTCAGGACTTTATTCTCAGAAGGGTGTTGAACTCCGGGGATGTCCTGTTACCTGTGAGATTCTGCCCGGTGCGGTACCAGCAACAAAAGAAGACTGGTCGGAAGAGTATCTTGGTCCCGTTCTGGCCATTAAAGTGGTCCTGGATATGGATGAAGCAATTACTCATATCAATCACTATGGTTCCCATCATACCGATGCCATCGTCACTGAAGACTTTACCCGTGCCCGCCGCTTTATGCGGGAGGTGGATTCAAGCTCTGTTATGGTGAATGCATCCACCCGCTTTGCCGACGGGTTTGAATATGGGCTGGGTGCTGAAATTGGTATCTCTACCGACAAAATCCATGCCCGTGGGCCTGTCGGCCTGGAAGGGCTGACTTCGCAAAAGTATGTGGTTTTTGGGGATGGACATATTCGCCAGTGATACTGCTCTGATAGTGGATTTCCGCCTCTGGAGGGTATCGGGCATTGACTTCTATGATTAATGCTGAGAGCCTGCCCTGTTTAAATGGCCTGATTCGGCACAGAGTAACAAACCATGCTCTGCCGGATCGTCAATACGAGGTTAATTTTGCAGTCTATGCATTCTGATGAGTTAAAACAGCTTGTTGTCGAAGCTATCGAAGAAGTAAAAGGTAATGAAATCACCTGTTTGAATGTTTCGGGTCAAACCAGTGTGACCGATTTTATGGTGATTGCCTGTGGTACCTCCAACCGCCATGTAAAGTCGCTGGCGGATAATGTCATTGAGCAGTGTAAGAAACATGGTGTTCGGCCGTTAGGGGTTGAAGGGCAGGACAAGTCCGAGTGGGTTCTGGTGGATCTTGGTGATGTCGTTGTCCACCTGATGCTGCCTGCTACCCGCCAGTTCTATGACCTGGAAAGACTTTGGGACAGCGCTGACCTGGTTGTCGCTGAGCCCTCCTGATGCGGATTCGGCTGATATCGGTTGGCTCAAAAATGCCGGGTTGGGTTGAAGAGGGCTACAGGGAATACAGTCGTCGGCTTGGTGCGGACGTGAAACTGGAGCTTGTTGAGATTCCTCTCGGTAAGCGCAGTAAAGGCTCTGACATTAATCGCCTTCAGGAGAAAGAGGCTGGCCAGATGCTCGCTGCTGTGGGTTCAGGCGACCTGGTGGTCACCATGGAAATTATGGGCAAGGCCTGGAGCACAGAGAAACTGGCGAACAATATGGGAGCGTGGCTACACAGTGGCCGCAATGTCAGTTTACTGGTCGGCGGACCGGAAGGTTTGCATGCCTCATGCCTGGCAAAGGCGGATCTCCGCTGGTCATTGTCGCCATTAACATTGCCTCACCCGCTGGTCCGGGTTGTGGTGGCTGAGCAGATTTACAGAGCCTGGAGCATTCTTCACAATCATCCCTACCACAAGTAAAACTGATGTAACCTTGATTGACGAAGTACTTTCACTCAAGTAATAGTGAAGGCTAGCCTCCTAGTGTGAGAGTTTTTATCTGAAATGCGGTGTTTTTTTCTTGAGAAGCACTGCATTTTTTACGCTTAATATTTGTGTATTAACAGGCTAATGTATCAGTTGATGCATTAAGAGCAGCCCTTTGACCATACGACTGATGACTGAGATATAACATGCCGCAGGATACCTTAAAGGACCATGGGGCAGAAAAAAGACTGGTAAATATCCGGATTTGGGTTGCCATTGGCTTTATGGTGCTCCTTGCTATGGGGCTGGTTTCCCGCCTCTTCTATCTTCAGGTTGTTCGCTACAATGAGCTGTCCACGCAATCGGATGAGAATCGTGTACTGGTTCAGCCAATACCCCCCACCCGCGGCCTGATATACGACACCAATGGCAAGCTTCTTGCCGTTAACAAGCCCAGCCATATATTGTCAATTGTTCGGGAGCAGACCAAAGATCTTGCCGGTTTGCTGGATGATATTGGTCATATTTTGTCTCTGACCGACGGTGAGCTGCAGCGTTTTCATCAACGGGTTAAGCGACGCCGACCTTATGAAGCAGTGCCTCTGAAGTTTGATCTGACTGCCGAAGAGATTGCCCGGATTTCGGTGAATCTTTTCCGTTTGCCGGGGGTAGATATCAACGCTGAACTGATCCGGCAGTACCCCGAAGGACAGCGTTTTGCCCATAGCATCGGCTATGTAGGCCGAATCAATGATCGGGATTTGAAACGTCTGGACCCGGCTCTCTACTCCGGCACTCATACCACGGGCAAGATTGGCATAGAGCGCGCCTATGAGTCGGTACTTCTGGGTAAACCCGGTCATCAGGAGGTAGAGACCAATGCCCGTGGCCGGGTATTGCGCGTATTGAAAAAAGTTAGCCCGCAAGCCGGTCAGGATCTTAACCTTTATCTGGACAGTGAGCTGCAAAAGGTGGCCATTGATGCAATCGATGGCCGCCGAGGGGCTTTGGTGGCCATGGACCCGAAAACCGGCGGGGTGCTGGCAATGGCCAGCAATCCATCATTTGACCCCAATCTGTTTGTGACGGGGATTGATAGTAAAACTTTCAATGCGCTCAACAGAGATATCGAGCGACCGTTGTACAATCGGGCATCATTAGGTGAGTACCCACCCGCCTCCACAGTAAAGCCGGTGATGGGGCTGGCACTGCTGGCGAGTGATATCGTCAAACCAGAGGACAGGATTTTTGATAAAGGCTGGTTTCAGCTACCGGGCAGTGATCACCGTTTTCGCAACTGGAAACGTTCCGGTCATGGCTGGGTTGATTTATCCCGCGCGATATCGGCATCCAATGATACCTATTTCTATATTCAGGCCGGGAAGCTGGGTATCGATAATCTCCATGATTTTGCTGATCAATTCGGCTTTGGCCACAAAACCGGTATTGATATAAGGGAAGAGCGTCCGGGCCTTTTGCCCTCCAGGGAGTGGAAACGGGGTGCCTATGGTCAGCCCTGGTATCCGGGTGAAACGGTGATTGCGATCATCGGGCAGGGGTATATGCTGGCAACCCCCTTGCAGCTGGCAGAGTCAACGGCACTTATCGCCAACCGTGGCAAGTATGTTCAGCCCCGTTTGGTGAAAGAAGATATTCCTGAAATCCAGGGTGAATTCTGGGGGGATGACATCACCATTGGCCGGACTCCCGAGGCGGAAGCCAAGAACTGGGAACTCATTATCAAAGCCATGGAAGATGTTGTTCACTCTCCGGGGGGAACTGCACACTGGCGAATCGGTCGGGGACTCAAGTATCGTATGGCCGGTAAAACCGGGACAGCACAGGTGGTCAGTATTCCCCAGGGAGAGGAGTACGATGCTGAGAAGCTGAAAGAGTTTGAGCGGGATCACAGTTTGTTTGTCGCATTTGCACCGGCAGAAGATCCCCTGATTGCCGTTGCTGTTATTCTGGAAAACAACAATGGTGCTGCCAATGTCGCCAGAAAAGTTATGGATTCCTACCTGCTGCCAAGATTAACGGCCAACAGCCATCAAGTGAAGGGAGAGAAATAATGGCCAACCAGGATTTTGTTCGCCAGATTGATCTCCACGGGTTTGGCCGCAGCCCGGGATTGTCCATGCGCTGGCATATTGATTTTGTGCTGCTCGGGTTTCTGCTTTTACTGTGTGGTGCGGGGCTCTTTATTCTTTACAGTGCCACCGGTCGGGATATGTCGGTTGTTATTCGACAGGCAACCTACCTGGGCATCAGTCTGACCGGAATGTTAATCGTGGCCCAGATTCCGCCAAGGGTGCTGATGCAGTGGGCCAAGTGGTTTTATGTGGGAGGGGTGCTGTTATTGCTGGCCGTTCTGTTTATGGGCGTACAGTCCAAAGGTGCACAGCGCTGGATTCAGCTGCCGGGTTTCCGGTTTCAACCATCGGAAGTGATCAAGCTGATTATGCCGATTACCATGGCGGCTTTTCTGGCCAGGCGTCCACTGCCTCCCTTGTTTAAAGATGTGATTTTCTCACTGATTATTATTGCTGTACCGGTGGTACTTATTGCCAAACAACCTGACCTTGGCACGTCTATTTTGATTGGCTCTTCGGGCCTGTTTGTGCTGCTGCTGGCCGGTTTGCGCAAGCGCATGATATTTTCTGCCATCTGTCTTGCAGCACCGGCGATCTATGTGTTCTGGCAGTTCTTTATGTATGACTATCAGAAGCGGAGGGTGCTGACATTTCTGAACCCTGAAAGTGACCCGTGGGGAGCCGGTTGGAATATCATCCAATCCACCATCGCTATTGGTTCCGGTGGGCTTTATGGCAAGGGTTGGTTACAGGGCACGCAATCGCATCTTGATTTTCTGCCAGAGAGCCATACGGATTTTATAATTGCCGTTCTGGCGGAAGAGTTTGGCCTGATGGGATGTCTGGTGCTCTTTGTCCTGTATACCCTGATTCTCGGGCGGGGACTATTCATCACCCTGAATGCCGAGACGCTCTTTGGCCGTTTATTGGCAGGTAGTAT
This sequence comes from Thalassotalea sp. G20_0, assembly GCF_017744175.1. NCBI lineage: Bacteria > Pseudomonadati > Pseudomonadota > Gammaproteobacteria > Alteromonadales > Colwelliaceae > Thalassotalea > Thalassotalea sp. G20_0. Next base: position 38,849 of record NZ_JAGHQV010000002.1, read on the forward strand.
TACTCTGACGTTTTTCGTGTATATCTTTGTCAATATCGGGATGGTCAGTGGACTCCTGCCAGTAGTGGGTGTTCCATTACCCATGGTTAGCCGGGGGGGGACTTCTTTAGTGACCCTGCTGGCCGGTTTTGGTTTTCTGATGTCGATACATACCCATCGCTCTTTTCTGAGGGCCTCCCAATAGATCTTTACCTTTCTACCATAGAATTCAAAACCACTGTCGATTAATGTAGAGGCAGGGTGGGTTATGTATGTAGCTGTTTTAGTGTTTGTGAGAACCCTGAGTTTGTTATTTTTGAATAGGTACGGATACATGAAAAATTTTCCCGGGGTATTCCGTCGAATGTTTCGTGGTGGCCTGCTGATGGCTGCCGTGGTTGCTACACCTGTCACCTGGGCATTAGCCCAGGAAAATCACAACAGTGACTATCTGGGCAGGCAGGATGTTGATGCTTTTATTGATGAGCTGGTAACTGAACACCGTTTTTCCAGGACAGAGCTTGAGGATATTCTGGCCGGGGCGGAGCGTTCCGAACGTGCCCTGGAGCTGATCAGCCGCCCTGCAGAAGGGACTCTGGAGTGGAAAGACTACCGCAAGATATTTATCACGCCAGAAAGGATAGCGAAGGGTGTCAGCTTCTGGGAAGAAAATGCCGAAACCCTGGCCCGTGTTGAACAGGAGTTGGGGGTGCCAGCCAATATTATTGTGGCGATTATTGGCGTAGAAACCTATTACGGTCGGCAGACCGGTGGCTTTAAAGTGCTGGATGCGCTCACGACGCTGGGCTTTGACTTTCCCCGAAGAGGTGAGTTTTTTCGCAAAGAGCTGAAAAATTTCCTGTTACTGGCCCGTGAACAGAATCTGGACGTTGACGAATTGACCGGGTCCTATGCAGGAGCCATGGGCATTCCACAATTCATGCCATCCAGCTACCGTGCCTATGCGGTTGATTATACCGGCGATCAGCAGGCAAATATCTGGCTTAGCGATGAAGACGCCATCGCCAGTGTTGCCAACTATCTGCAAAAACACGGCTGGAAATACGGCAGTGGTGTGGCAGTTCAGGCAAAGGTTTCAGGCGTTAAGCATGAGCAGATCGTCTCTTCAGGATTGAAACCGGACAAAAAACTGAGTCTTGTGCAAAAGGCTGGGTGGGCTGTGCCGGAAAGGTTACCAAAATCCTCAAAAGTTCTGGCGATGAAACATGAAGGCAGTGCTGGCGCTGAGTACTGGGTCGGACTGCATAATTTTTATGTCATTACCCGCTATAACCGTAGCCAGATGTATGCCCTTGCCGTTTATCAGTTGTCCAGAGAAGTGAAGGACAGTTATAAACGGTCTCTGGCATTGCAAAAGCAGGTTGCAAAAGGTAAGCAGGGGTGATGGTTTTCCCGGGTTTGCTGATCTTTGCTGAAGGCTCACTGTAAGGTGAGCCTTTGGCGGCTACCCGGTTGATTGATAACGACCCCTCAGGAATATTATTTGTTAACGTTGAAAAGTATGTTTGATCAAATGGGACGATCTGGAGCCGGTCTCTCAGGCCTGGTATCAATGAAGAAAATCGTGGGAATTAACACCCGGGGATTCAGGCTGGTTCCGGCCGTCATGCTATCAGCCCTGGTTGGCTGTAGCAGTAGTCCACAGGTCCAGGATGGCCCACCGGCTGATTCCGTTGATATCAGTACCATTCCTGACGCAGTCCCGTCGCCGATACAGGTCCCTGTTAAAAATACACCCTATACCCTGGGTGGGATTCACTATCAGCCGATGGCCTCTGCCAATGGTTATGCAGAAAAGGGCCAGGCCTCATGGTATGGCACCAAGTTTCACGGGAAGCAGACGGCTAACGGTGAAATCTATGATATGTTCAAGATGACGGCGGCCCATAAAACATTGCCGCTGCCCTCCTATGTCAAGGTCACTAATCTGGAAAATGGTCAGTCGGTGGTGGTGCGGGTTAATGACCGTGGGCCATTTCATGGTGACCGACTGATCGATCTTTCTTATGTTGCGGCAAAAAAACTGGGGTTCGCTGATTCAGGGCTGGCGAATGTAGCAATAGAAGGCATTGACCCGGAGACCTTTGCCCGTTCTCCCGCCCATGAACGGGATGGAGAGTTGCTCTACCTGCAACTGGCCGCCTTTAAAAACTACCATAATGCGCAGCTTTTACGTCGGGATCTCTTTTCCCGGGCGGGTGTCCAGGCGAAAGTGGTCAAGGGGGATGCACCAGAACCGCTTTATCGGGTGAGGATTGGTCCGGTAGAAAGTCCTGATCATCTGGAGGAGTTGCTGGAGGGGTTAAGCTCTGCTGAGTTTGCGTCGCCCTATCTTGTGTATGAAAAACCTGTCGATGAAAAGTCTATGGGTGATGCGGGAACTTCCGAAAAGATGGTGACTGAAGTAGAGGCAGAACAGTCTGAACAGGTGGTGAAAGCCCCATAAGATTCGGGGTATGGATAGGATGGAGTCACTCTATCCTATTCTCTATCAACGAGTATTTTCAGCATGCCTTTGATTTCGGCCAGTTCATCTTCTACACGGGTCAAGCGATCTTCAACGCCGGTTAACCTGCCTGAAACACCGATCAATTTCCCTTCTACCCCCGTCAGGCGTCCCTCAAAATCCGTCAGATGTTCATCGGTTTGAGTCTGCCACTGTTCCATACTGTTGATGCGCTGAATCAGAGCTTTCATCAGTTCTTCAACATTGATCAGGCGCTCATTCATCCCGCTGCTCTGGCGGGTGAGTTCAAAGACCGTTTGTCGTATGGTAACAATGTCTTCGCTCATTTCCGTCAGCTTGGCGTTCTCTTTTGCCGCTGCCCGAGCTTTAGGTTCATTGATACCGAGCTCAATCAGACACTCGTACAGGTCTTCATTTAACATTGTGTCACTCCCGCTTTCCCATGTTTTATCAATCATAGAGTTATTGATTACTGTTACGGTTGAAAGGCATTGATGGCTCATAGTCGTGTATTCACAGGTAAAAATAGAGGGCGTTTGGCAACCTTGCCCAGATAATTCATTTTCACCGTAAGGCTTTGGGGCGTAAGGGATGTAGCATTTTTTTATCTATCCTGCTTTCCGTAAGGTCAGGTTTTTCAGTGCTTTGAGGTACAATCATGGTTATAGATTTCTTTGCTATTAATCCTGATGAAGATTATTAATTTGCAAGACCTGCCCTCATGCATCGAAACGGTTGCGCGTTGGCATTACAGGGAGTGGGGGGCTTTATACCCCGGAAGTGATTTGAGTGACTTTCGGGAGGATATGGAAGCTTCTTTGCTGACCGACCTGATCCCGCAAACCTGGGTGCTGGCAGAGGGAGGGAGTGTCTGGGGATCAGTCAGCATTCTCAAAGAGGATCTGCCAAACTATCCGGAGTTTTCACCATGGCTGGCCAATGTCTATGTGGAACCATCGAAGCGGGGGCATGGCTATGGTCAGCAGCTGGTAAAGGTGGCAATGGGGTATGCACGGCAGCAGAACCTGGGTCCGCTATTCCTGTATACTCCGGATCAAGTCAGCTTTTATGAGCAGTTGGGTTGGCGTACTTTTCATGATGATATCTATCATGGGAAAAAGATATTCCTTATGAGCAGTATGCCTGCTCGCGTCTGACTTGACGGAAGATCTGCTGTGCTAATTGATGAATTGTTATCAGTCGCTGTAAGTTGCAGTTAACCTCTAAAGATTTGAACATTATAATGATGAAAATCCATATACTCAGAGCATTTACCTGCATGGGCAAAAGAATTTTATCTTCCCTTCACACGCTGGAGGCCCTTCATAAGCTGGTGGCCCCCCGCTGGCTGAAAGCGTTGGCCATGACTGGTCTTGTTTTTGTCGGCCAGGCCAGTGCTTATGGACAGATTCCTTCGCCACCGGAAGTGTCCCTGAAAAGTTACATTCTGATGGACGCCGCCAGTGGTGAAGTGCTGGCCTCACAGAATCCCGATGAGCCCATGCATCCGGCCAGTCTGACCAAGATGATGACCGCGTATCTGGCGGAAATGGAAATGGCTGCGGGCAACATCCACCGTGATGACCAGGTTCTGGTCAGTGAAAAAGCATGGAGCCTGGGCGGTTCCACTATGTTTATTGAAGTCGGGGAACGGGTAACGGTTGAAGATTTGCTGAAAGGTATCATTATCGTTTCCGGTAATGATGCCAGCGTTGCGGTTGCTGAACACATCGCTGGCAGCGAGGGAGCCTTTGCTCAGTTGATGACCAGTACCGCCCAGCGACTTGGCATGAACAACACGCTGTTCCAGAATGCTTCCGGCTGGCCAGCAGATGACCATTACTCGACCGCCCGTGACCTGGCCATTCTTGGCAAGCATATCGTTCAGGACTATCCGGAATATTACGGCTGGTATGCTGAGAAGTATTTTCAGTACGGCGTGGATAAAAAAACCGGCAAACCCCTGCGTCGTCAGGCAAACCGTAACCGTCTGCTCTGGACCAACCCCTATGTGGATGGTCTGAAGACCGGGCATATTGAAGACACCGGCTACCACCTGGCAGTAACCTCTGAGCGTGATGACCGCCGTCTGATTGCTGTGCTGTTAGGCTCTGCCAGTGAGAAGCAGCGTGCGGATGATGCCCAGAAACTACTGACCTATGGTTTCCGCTTCTTTGAAAATGTGGATGTGAAAAAAGGTGGCGAGCCTCTGCAAACCGTTAAAGTCTGGAAAGGGGACATCAGTGAAATTACTGCGGGTATTACCGAAGACCTGATTGTCACTGTGCCCAGGGGTACGGGTAAGAACCTGACCGCCTCTCTGAAGATCGACCCAAAGCTGGAAGCGCCCATCAAGAAAGGTCAGACCATTGGTTCAGTCAACGTTATGCTGGAAGATGAACTGGTTCGTGAGGTGCCGCTGATTGCTCAACAGGCTGTTGAGCCAGGAGGTTTCTTCAAGCGTATCTGGGATAGTATTGTCTTGTTCTTTACCGGGCTGTTTGCATAACCCGGGTTAAAGATAAGCGTGAAAAGCGCTGTATTCCCGACAAGGATGCAGCGCTTTTACTGTTTATAGTCCGACGTACAGTCTGACAATGATGTAGGTAGATGGTTATGAATGAGCCACAGGCCCCGAAAATTGAATTCCCCTGTGATTACCCTATTCGTATCGTAGGGCACTCAGCTCCCGATTATAAAGATTTTGTACTGCGGGTGGTGACCAAACACGCACCGGACTTCGATGGCCATGCCAAAATGAAAACCAGCCGAAATGGCAAGTACATGTCGGTAACCGTGGTTATTCATGCCACCGGCGAACCTCAACTACAGGCGCTCTTTGAAGATCTGAAAGCCAGTGGCCGTATTCAGATGGTTTTGTAATGGACAGGGCTTTGATAGCTGAAAACACCCAACAGTCTGACGGTATTGAAAACGACCTGATCGTACGTTACCTCGGGCGGAGAAACTACGAGCCTGTCTGGCAGGCTATGAAAGCTTTTACTGCCAACAGGGATGATCAGACCCGGGATGAATTCTGGGTGGTGGAACATCCCCCGGTTTTCACCCAGGGGCAGGCTGGCAAGCCGGAACATGTTCTTTTCCCGGGAGATATCCCGGTTATTCAGGTGGATCGTGGTGGCCAGGTTACCTATCATGGGCCGGGGCAGCTGGTGTTTTACTTCCTGATGGATGTGCGCCGGAAGAAGAGTGGTCCAAGGGCTGTGGTTTCTGCATTGGAAAGTGCCGTAATTGCAATGCTGGCCAGTTATGGTTTAGAGGCACAGAACAGGCCGGATGCGCCGGGTGTGTATGTCAATGGTGCCAAGATTGCATCCCTTGGGCTCCGCTTTCGTAAGATGTGTTCTTACCATGGTTTAAGCCTGAACGTAGATATGGATCTGGAACCATTTAACCGAATTAACCCCTGTGGTTATCCCGGGCTTAATGTGGTGGATATGGCATCGCTGCTGGGAACTGTCGATATGGAGGAAGTGAGTCGGCGTTTACTGGTATGCTTTCAGAAAGCACTGAGCTACATCAATATTGATGAAAGAACGGCAATTGATGAGCTGTTGACAGCAGATAGCGGAGATAAAGATTAAGCCGTTAACGAGTCCAGTTAGCAGTAATCCAAGAAAACAGGGGGAGGCATGTCTACTCATTCCGAAAACAGCGGTCTTGAACCGTTTGGCAGCCATGAGCCAGTAGAAAGCCATGAGCTTGTGAATAGCGGCCTCACCGGAGAAAGCCCACGGATGAAACCGGAAAACATTATTCCTACCGTGCAAATAGACGGTAGCGTCAAAATAGAAAGTGGCACCAAATTTGTCAATGACAAAGGTATCACAGCCATTAAAAATGGCATTAAAGCCAGTGCCGGGGGGCAGCATGCCCCGATTCAGCGGAAACCATCCTGGCTCAGAATAAAAGCAAGTCACGGCACAAAGTACAAAGAAGTCAAAAGTACCGTGCATGAGCATAAGCTCAGCACGGTCTGCGAAGAGGCCATGTGCCCGAATATCAACGAGTGCTGGAGCTCCGGTACTGCAACCATCATGTTGATGGGTGATACCTGTACCCGGGCCTGCCGGTTCTGCGCTGTGAATACCGGGAATCCCAAAGGGTGGCTGGATCATGATGAACCAGAGCACACCGCTAACTCGGTTAAGCTGATGAATCTGAAGTATCTGGTGCTGACCTCGGTGAACCGGGATGACCTGCCGGATGGCGGAGCCGGACATTACGCTGCGGTGGTTCGCCGGGTTAAAGAAGAAAACCCGGATACTGATGTAGAGGTTCTGACACCTGATTTTCTCGGTGTTATGTCCCATGTTGAAAAGGTTGTTGATAGCCCCATAGCGGTCTTTGCCCAGAATGTCGAAACCGTGCGCCGACTGACTCACCCCGTGCGTGATCCCAGGGCCAGTTATGAGCAGACACTGGCTGTGCTGGAACATGCCAAGAAATACCGCCCTGATGTCCTGACGAAAACCAGCCTGATGCTGGGGCTCGGTGAAACCGACGATGAGATTCTGGAAGCCCTGGATGATCTGAGAGCCATTAATGTGGATATTGTTACCTTTGGCCAGTACCTGCAGCCAACCGTCAATCATCTTCCCATTGAGCGTTATGTGACACCGGAAGAGTTTGAAAAATATCGACAATGGGGGCTTGAGAAAGGCTTCCTGGAAGTCGTTTCCGGTGCGCTGGTGCGATCCAGTTATCGTGCGGAGCAAGTCTTACAGAAGAACAACGTGGGTCTTTGATACGAATGGGGGTGGGAGGCAATCCCCCCACCTTTGACGCTATTGCTCTGTGGCCAGTTTTTTCCTTAGTCTTTGAATATCGCCTAAAGGGGTTTTTTTTGCGATGCGATGGCGTAACGAGGGTTCGTTTTTTAATCGAATTCTCCAACTATTAAACTCATTGGCTGTGCTATAAAACTCCCCCGATTTTTGTTTGAGCCTGTTTTTCTCTTTTTGGTCATCACAATCTGTTGCCATATCACCATGTATGTGGCCAATAAGGGATAAAAAAGAACCAGTGATAAATGTCAGTGACAGGCTATGTTCAAATTCGGCTAAATGATGCTTGGCGATAGCGCATGGCTGAATGATCCACTGAGCCTTATAGTCGGCTAAATTCTGGTCAAGAGGATGGAGGCAGCATAGCCATCCCAGCGCTTTATCAATAATCAGTTTTCGAATGGCCTGTTGGGTTTTTGGAAGGTCGTCAGATAATAAAACCGTGTCACCAGCCTTCCGGTCCAGTCCGTAATCGGTGAGTGTTTTGCCGGATTGAGCCAGTATATTTAACTCACCGGACTTCTGTTCTTGTTTAGCTGACGCATTGAAGGCTTCCAGATGTTCAGATCCTTTTGCTATCACTCTGAGGCTCCATAAATCCATGTGAGCAAAGCTTGCCTGTTGTATTGTGAGCTGAGTTTCCTGACAGAATTGTTCTAATACGGCTCGAGCCTGTTCAAAGTCGCTGTTGTGTAATAACTGTGTAACACAGAGGCTGATGTAGGACAGCCGGATTCGAGGGATTGATTTAATGCTTTCCCCTTGAATGGGTGTTTTTTCGATGCTTGTGGAGTACACAGGACTTGCGTTGATAGAACATTGATCTTCGCCAGGGCTTTGTTTTTGACCTTTCAGGTCTCTGGTTAAACTTCCTTGAATTCTTTTTTTACCTTGTGTTTTTGTGGTTTTCTCTTTTCTGGTTGAGCCTGGGCGGCGTCGTTGTTTTCTGGATCCCTTTTTTTCGTCAGATGCCGCTTCCAGAGCGAGTGGTTTTGTTTCGGAGAGTTCCAGTTCATCAATAATTCCCTGAATATAGAATGATACGTCTTTGGCATCGATAAAATCATAGTGCTCTATAGCCCTCTGCAAAAGGGTAATAACTTCCTCTATTGAACCGAGATCATTCTTTCTGTTCTTGATCAGCAGCAAAGCCAGTTGCAGGTTGGCCGCACTGATACCTTGTTGTATGGCCAGTCTGGAATGGTGAATGGCTTCTTCTAATCGGTTGCTTTGCTCATACACCTTGCTGAGTAACCATCGGGCTTCAGGGACCCGGGATTTTAACAGCTCATTTTCTGCTTTTTCAGGTTCGTTTTTCAGGTAGTACAAAACCGCGGATAAATAGAGCCTGCTGTCTTTGTTGGGGATATCGATAAGGTGGAAGGTATCTGGACTGATCAGAAAATTACAAATAGTATTCAAAACTGGCAGGTGTATTTCTGTTGATGCAATTTCCTGTATTGTAGGTAATACTTTTTTCTTGAATTCGGGGATCTGGAGGAAACGGATGAGCTGTTCCAATGCTGACAGGCTAATGTCCGGTGAGTTATATGCCAGCTGACCATTTTCACCAAACCGAAACACGTAGAATAATAACGAATTCGGGTTTAAATCAGGAGTGTCTGTTGAACCGGGAATGATAGCAAGATTACTGCATTTTACTTTATTAACCAAATTGAGCGCAGACCCACACAATTCTGCAATGTTTAAATTTTTTGCAAGCCATTGTTGCGTGTCTTGCGCTTTTTTAAATAATTCGGAGTCATGAATAAATTCAATGATATTAGCTTTTATTGTTTCAGTGTCTCTAAAAAAAAGTATGTATTTTAATGAGTTGGTAATACTTGTGATGATGAATGTGGGCAGTAAGTCTTCATCATAAGGTTCCATTTTCTGGCTCTTCAGATCACAGCAAGTGACTCTATGATTGATTTTTGTGAGTGGTATATTGGCCATTTTTTCCTTTTCGAAAAATGATAAAATCCGTTTGCTGATTAAAACATGGTTAGCCGATTCTACTTCACCTTTAGAGTTTTTTATCCATTGTAACCAAATGCTTATTAAGAAAAGGTCTTGAATCTGTTCCGGGTCCGAAGGTGTGCAACTCAGTAAAAAATCAATAATGTGGTTTTCAAACTGTTCAAGATCATCCGCTATGGTTAATAAGCTCTTTTGCGTATTTTCTGCTCTGGATTCCACGAGTTCCTGTAGCTGCCAGAATTTCACATAAGTGGTCTGGAACTGGTCCAGAAGATGAGAGAGTGTTTCTGCTGATGGTGTTTGAAAATATCGTTTTTCTCTTTCTAAAGTGACATTGTTCCCTCGATGACACAGCTTTCTTTTCGTTTCCAGTTGTGCGTTCGTGTACTGAACAACCGGATGTTCAGTTGCTTTGACAGATCGGTTGCATAGATCCAGTGGTTCCTGTGTTTGCCGGTCTTTTGGCAGATGTGACTTCAAAGTCGTTATCGCTTCAGTTAACGCTAATGCTTCCAGAAATGCCCCGTGATCGTTTGAGGTTTGAGGGACAAACGGTAGATGAGGGGAGAGGTTAAAAGAGTTTGCCATCGGTTTGGGTCTAGCGTCAGGGGTTGAAGTGCGGCTGAACTGTAAACTTTTAGACCACGGCAATAACGTTAAGTTCGGTAATGATGCTTTAAACAAAAAGCTACGATTTACTGGTAGGCTTCAGGGGGCTACTCACTTAAGATGTATTTCCCGGACTACGGCCTTCGCAATGCTTGCTTGATATTCATAAAATAAGTGGTTGGTCAACCACTTATGGTAAGGTGCTTGCTATTGCTCATATGCCTCTGAGTAATAGCCGCTTTCCCGTCCCTACTGTTCTGTGGGCCAGAGCAAGGTAGAATGTTCGCTGTTTTACCATGGGTATTTGTCACTAATGACTGAACATCCGATAGCCAGGGGCATTGAGTGCCGTCTGACTGAAGGGATGACTGCGGCAGGAATTCAGCTTTAACACTATGTTTATTGATCAATACTGTACCTCTCTGGCAGACAACCGCTTTTCCTTTACCCGCGAACAGGCCAGCCAGTTTGCGAAGCGCATTGCCAATGATTTTAACCCTCTGCATGATGTGGATAACTCCCGCTTCTGCGTTCCGGGTGATCTGCTTTTTGCCAAGATCTTGCTGAGCGAAGGTCTGTATAGCGATATGCGTGTCACTTTCAATGGCATGGTTACCGACGGTGTTGAGCTGGAAATCTGTACCAACGAAAAAGGGCATAAGAGCATTTATGATCTTTCCGGCAAGCTGTATCTGGATATTGAACGCCACGGAGCCTGCAGCCACGATACGTTGATGATTGAGCAGCTGGTGCGCAGTTATGTGGCCTTTTCCGGTGAGAGTTTCCCCAATGTCTTTGTGCCGCTGATGAAGTCCCATGGGGTTATGATCAATGCCGTCAAACCGCTGGTCATCTACGACAGCATGACCTTGAAAATGGCGCGTGTTGACCTGGTAAACCCGCATCTGGAAGCAGCAGGCGCGACTCTGGATGTTAATGGCAAGCGGGGTAAGGTGACGCTTAACTTTGTTTACCGTGAAAATGGTGATGTGGTGGGGATGGGGGAGAAAACCATGATTCTCTCCGGCTTGCGGCCCTACGACCAGGAAGCCATTGATATCATGATTAAAAAACACAGCGCCCGGCAGCACCAGTTTGCCGGCTGAGCGTCTTTTTTGGCACTTCTGGTAATGGCCACTTTTCAATGGATACGTCTTAATTTTCTGTGATGACTTTGAAGAGTGGATTCTATTCCGGTTTTTCCAGTGGTATTTCCACATAGTCAGACAAATCGCCTGAATTTTGATATTCTAACCGGCCGCCATTGGATGGCGATGAAAACCCCGTCAGCAATGGAGTGCATTGGCTTTTTAAAAGTTACCGTGTACAGACAGAAGCAAGAATAAAACCATTTGCCATTGACCGTTATAGAGGGACTGTTTCATGCCAGCCTATCGCTCCAGAACATCCACCCATGGCCGAAATATGGCCGGAGCCCGTGCGCTATGGCGGGCAACAGGTATGAACGATGGGGATTTCAACAAACCCATTATTGCTGTTGCTAACTCATTTACCCAGTTCGTGCCTGGCCATGTTCATTTGAAGGACATGGGGCAACTGGTTTGCCGTGAAATTGAGCAGCATGGTGGTGTGGCGAAAGAGTTCAACACCATTGCCGTGGATGACGGCATAGCCATGGGGCACGATGGCATGCTCTATTCCCTGCCCAGCCGGGACATCATTGCTGACTCCGTGGAATATATGGTCAATGCCCACACAGCCGATGCGCTGGTCTGTATTTCCAACTGTGACAAAATCACTCCGGGCATGTTGATGGCGGCCATGCGCCTGAACATTCCGGTGGTTTTTGTGTCAGGTGGGCCAATGGAAGCGGGTAAAACCAAACTGTCCCAACATGGGCTTGATCTGGTTGATGCCATGGTGATCGCCGCTTCAGATGCCGATGATGAAACCGTTGCCGAATATGAGCGTTCAGCCTGTCCAACCTGTGGTTCCTGCTCAGGGATGTTTACCGCCAACTCCATGAATTGTCTGACGGAAGCGCTGGGTCTTTCCCTGCCGGGCAATGGATCCATGCTGGCTACTCACGCTGATCGTGAGCAGCTGTTTCTGGAGGCAGCTCGCCGAATTGTTGATATCACCCGGCGTTATTATGAACACGACGATGAGAGTGTACTGCCCAGATCCATCGCCAGTTTCAAGGCGTTTGAAAATGCCATGAGTCTGGACATCGCCATGGGTGGATCGACCAATACCATCCTGCATCTGCTGGCGGCTGCACAGGAGGGTGGTATACCTTTCGATATGCGTAATATTGACCAGTTATCCCGTCGGATTCCCCAGTTATGCAAAGTGGCACCCAACACCCCGAAATACCATATGGAAGATGTTCACAGGGCGGGTGGGGTGATGGGTATCCTTGGTGAGCTGGATCGTGCCGGGCTATTGCACAATGATATTCCCACGGTGCACAGCGCCACCGTCGGCGAAGCCTTGTCCCGCTGGGATATTATCCAGACCAGCGATGAGTCGGTAAAAACCTTCTTTAAGGCGGGTCCTGCCGGCATTCGTACCACAGAAGCCTTCAGTCAGGATTATCGCTGGGAAACCCTGGATGATGACCGGGCAGAAGGCTGTATTCGCTCACTGGAACATGCCTTCAGTACTGAGGGGGGGCTTGCAGTGCTTTATGGCAATATTGCCGCCGATGGCTGTGTGGTCAAAACCTCGGGTGTTGATGATGATAACCTGGTCTTCGAAGGTCCGGCCCATATCTGTGAAAGTCAGGAGGACGCGGTCAACGCTATTCTGGAAGACCGGGTGCAGCCGGGAGAGGTGGTGATTGTTCGTTACGAAGGGCCAAAAGGTGGGCCGGGTATGCAGGAAATGCTCTACCCGACCAGTTATCTGAAATCGAAAGGGCTGGGTAAGGCCTGTGCGCTGCTGACGGATGGACGTTTCTCCGGTGGTACTTCCGGACTTTCCATTGGTCATGCTTCTCCTGAGGCCGCATCCGGTGGTGCCATTGGTCTGGTGGAGAATGGGGATATCATTCGGATAGATATTCCCAACCGAAGCATTAATGTCCAGTTGACCGAAGACCAGCTGGCCGCAAGACGGGCAGCCATGGAGGCCCGGGGGAAAGCTGCCTGGCAGCCGGTTAAGCCCAGGCCAAGAAAGGTCTCCACGGCGCTTAAAGCTTATGCCCGTATGGTCACCAGTGCAGATAAAGGTGCCGTTCGGGATTTGAGCCTTTTTGACTGAACTACATACACACAATACGAAGAGCCACCAGAATCAGCAGGATGCCACACAGCCGGTTGATCAGCGTGGCTCTTTTTCGTAGCGCTGGCAGCACTTTGTCATGGCCTGCTACTGAGGCAACCAGGCAATACCAGGCACCATCGCAGAGTGTGGCAATGGATGCCATCAGTATCTGAGTCATTACCGTGGAATCAGGCGTTACAAACTGGCTGAACAGCGCCAGGTAAAATACGGCAATCTTGGGGTTCAGAAAAGCGACCAGAAAGCCGTCAATTGCCGCCTGTTTCAGGCTCAGCTGCTGCTGTAACTGATGCTGGTCGTTAATTAACGAGGATGCGGAGGTAATGGCCTTGTACCCCATCCAGGCCAGATAGGCGGAACCTGCATAGGTAATCAATTTATAGAGCCAGGGCGTTTCAGTAATCACAACACCGATACCCGCCGCCACCAGAAACGCATAAATGCCAATCCCCAGGGCGTGGGAAATCGAGGTAACCAGCCCATGGGCCCTGGAACCCTGCACGGTGCTTTTCATGACGGCCGCCAGACTTGGGCCCGGTGAGATGGCTCCAAGCGCGCAAATGGCCAGAATGGATAACCAGGAAGATGCTGTCATCGCACTACTACTTTTATGTGTTGTTTCTGTGATGCTGTATTGGCTGCGAAGTATAGTGCTTTGCCAGCGGTCTTTTAATTAACTTTGCTGGTTCTGTCCGGTTTGGCAAGGATATCCCTGGCCTTTTCCAGCGCGGCATACTCATCAATAAACCAGCCCACACATCGTTCAGTGCTAATCGGCACCCCTGACTCATTGATGGGCTGATAAACGATCCACCACCGCTCTTCTGGCCGGGGGTCGTTGTATACAAAGACATATTTCATATCGCCCCGGTCAGTAATGGAGACCATTACCTTATCGTAGGGGGTATACGGACACACGTCTTCCATCAAAAACACATAAGTAGGCCTGCCCTGATTAAACTCAATGTACTGAAATTCCTTTAACCGGCGAAAGGTATCGAGTGCCTTCTCGATGTCCGAATTCATCAGGTAGCCGGGAATATTGTTGTTATCCCACCAGAATTTGCCGTCCAATGATGGCTTTTTAACAAGAAAAGATCTGTTCATACTGCATAGTCCATTAAACATTATTTAGTTTTTTAGACCGCACGTACCAGATTAGGTTCCATGTCATGTTCATCGACAGGATTCAGGGCATGTTATTGATGAATGAGCCAGGCAGATGAAATCAGCGCTTCCGGGCTAGAGTCAGTTGATGACCTGAATGGGGGGTAAACCTGCCAGATTCAGGGTCAGGGTCAGCAGTTTATCCCAGGCGTTACCTTTCTCTAACCCTTTGATACAACGATCAATCTTTCCTGTATACAGCAGCATCTGACGCAGGTTTCGCTCGCTGCTCCGGCGAATGGCCTTTTCCAGCAAGGATGTCCTGCGCTTGAGCATAAATGGCACGAACCCCAGCGCTTTAGCGGATTGTTCAATGGCCAGATCCCTTGCCATTCCCCGGGATAGCTGTCGGCTGAGATGGCTAAGCAGGCGTATCTCCCTGGCCAGTGCCCAGAGAATGATCGGAGGCTCAATGCCTTCACCTTTCAGAATGCCCAGGATGCGCACACACTGCTTGATATTGCCTTCCAGGGCGCTGTCCAGCAGTTGGAACACATCATATCGGGCACTGTCCGACACCGCTTCTCGCACAGTAGCTTCATCAATGGTTTTGTCCCTGGCCAGAAGCTTGAGCTTTTCCAGTTCCTGGGATGCCGCCAGAAGATTCCCTTCCACACGCTCGGCAATCAGGCTCAGGGCATCCGGGGTTGCCCGGTAGCCATCCACTTTAAGCTGTTGAGCGAGCCAGCCTGGTAGCTGTCCGGATTCGATTGGCCAGATGGGAATAAATACTCCGACCTGTTCCAGCGCCTTGAACCATTTTGATTTTTGCAGGGTGTTATCCAGACGATCCGTGATCATCAGCAGCAGATTGTCCGGTGAGGGGTGGCTGAGGTATTCCAGCAGCGCTTTACTGCCTGCATCTCCGGGCTTGCCATTGGGGATTCGCAGCTCAAGAATCTGCTTCTGGGCAAACAGCGACAGGCTGTTGGCCGTGCTGAGAAAATCCCCCCAGTCAAAGCCATTTTCAACATGATAAACATGGCGCTCGGAAAACCCGGTGTCCCTGGCATATTGGCGGATCTGATCACAGCATCGGGCAACCTGAAGCGGTTCATCACCGCTGACGATGTAGACAGGTGCCAGCTGTTTCTTCAGCTGTGCTCCCAGTTGGTCAATACGAAGCTTCAAGGCAGAGGGTTCCGGTTCGATTCAGTGTTCTCCATCTGGGCTTGCGCCGCAGCCCTGGCTTGTTCAGCGGCCGCTGACAGCTCAGCCTCAGACAGACTGTGAATCCGGCGCAGGGTTGTGGCAACCAGCTCCTGCTGTAGCTCAGAAAGGATAATCCCTTGTTCTGACTCCGCCGCATTCGGCGCATCCTGGTTCAGGGTGATGTAGCGTTCACGGGTTAACTGAACCGGAGCGAACAGCGGCAGGCCAGAGGCGGTCTGCAACTGGTAGACCACCTGCATGGCAATTCTCTGTTCAAAATAGCCAGCACTGACAGCGGTCTGCTGATCAGTATCACGTTCAACGCGGATGATATTGATGCGCCAGGGAGCCGTCTCGCTGATATCGATGCCACTGCGTTCCATGGCCTTGGAGAGAGAGCGTATATAGACCGGATCATTGCCGGTGATGGACAGTTGGTGGATCTCACTGTCCGTACTCATTTCTCCTCTCAGATGGAAGCCACAGGCTGTTAACAGACTGGTTAACAGCAGCAAAGTCAGCGTGCTCACTGAACGAAAGGGGTAGGTCATGATCTCTCCACCAATGATGCTTCAAGTGTTCAAATTCGACCTGTAACTCTACCATGACGGCGGTAAGCAGAAAAAAGAAAATTAGCCATGACAAAAAACACGCCGCAATCAATGCGGCGTGTGTATCGGGTTTTAGCAGGTGTTGCGATTAAGCCAGGTCAAAGCGATCAGCATTCATGACTTTGGTCCAGGCGGCGACAAAGTCACGAACGAATTTTTCCTGATTATCGTCCTGGGCGTACACTTCTGCGTAAGCTCGCAGAATTGAGTTGGAACCAAATACCAGGTCAACACGGGTAGCGGTCCACTTCACGGTATCGGTCTTGCGGTCCCGGATCTCATAGAGACCATCAGCGGCCGGTTTCCATGTGTAGTTCATGTCCACCAGGTTAACGAAGAAGTCTGTGGTTAACTGACCTTCGCGATCGGTGAAGACCCCGTGTTTGCTGCCACCATGGTTAGTACCCAGAACCCGCATACCGCCGATCAGTACTGTCATTTCGTGGGCGGTGAGTCCCATTAATTGAGCCCGGTCCAGCAGCATCTCTTCCGCTGCCACGGCGTAATCCCGCTTCAGCCAGTTGCGGAAGCCATCGTGCAGAGGCTCAAGCACTTCGAAGGACTTAATATCCGTCTGCTCCAGCGTGGCATCGCCACGGCCAGCAGCGAAAGGCACCTTAACGTCAAAACCCGCTGCCTTGATAGAGGCTTCCAGACCGACATTACCGGCCAGAACAATCACGTCTGCCAGGCTGGCACCGGCTTCTGTTGCAATCGGTTCCAGTACCGAGAGCACTTTTTCCAGACGCTTGGGCTCGTTGCCTTCCCAGTCCTTCTGGAAATCGAAACGGATACGGGCACCGTTGGCACCGCCGCGCTTATCGGAGCCACGGAAAGTCCGGGCGCTGTCCCAGGCCGTAGTGATCATCTCACTGTTGCTCAGGCCGCTGGCGGCAATTCTGGCCTTGAGCGCAGCCACATCGTAATCGGTCTTGCCTGCAGGTACCGGGTCTTGCCAGATCAGCGCTTCCTGTGGTGCATCCGGGCCGATGTAGCGGGTTTGTGGTCCCATATCCCGGTGGGTCAGCTTGAACCAGGCGCGGGCAAACACTTCGGAGAAGTAGGCGTGGTCATCACGGAAGCGTTCGGAAATCTTGCGATATTCCGGGTCTACCTTCAGCGCCATATCCGCATCGGTCATAATGGGGTTATAGCGGATGGATGGGTCTTCCACATCCACAGGCTTGTCTTCTTCGGCAATGTTAATGGGCTCATATTGCCAGGCACCGGCCGGACTCTTCTTCAGTTCCCAGTCGTATTTGAACAGCAGGTGGAAATAGCCGTTATCCCACTGGGTTGGGCTGGTGGTCCAGGCACCTTCAATGCCGGAAGTCACAGTATTGCGGCCAATGCCCCGGCTGTTTTTGTTGAGCCAGCCAAGGCCCTGATCTTCCAGTTCAGCACCTTCCGGAGCCTCACCCAGCAGTTCTGCCTTACCGTTACCGTGACACTTACCTACAGTGTGGCCACCGGCGGCAAGGGCTACGGTTTCTTCAGCGTTCATCGCCATACGCCAAAAGGTGACGCGCATGTCGTGGGCGGTTTTCAGTGGATCAGGATTGCCATCCACACCTTCCGGGTTGACGTAAATCAGACCCATCATCACCGCTGCCAATGGGTTTTCCAGGTCACGCATCCCGGAGTAGCGTCCTCCTTCTTCAGTGCTTGGCTTCAGCCACTCTTTTTCAGAGCCCCAGTAGGTATCTTTTTCAGGGTGCCAGATATCTTCCCGGCCGAATGCGAAGCCAAAGGTTTTCAGCCCCATGGATTCATAAGCGACAGTACCTGCATAAGCCAGCAGGTCAGCCCAGCTCAGCTTGTTACCGTACTTTTTCTTGATCGGCCATAACAGGCGACGGGCTTTGTCCAGGTTGGCGTTGTCGGGCCAGGAATTCAATGGGGCAAAGCGCAGGTTACCGGTACCGGCACCGCCACGGCCATCGGCAATACGGTAAGTACCGGCCGCATGCCAAGACATGCGTACCATCAGGCCGCCGTAGTGTCCCCAGTCGGCAGGCCACCACTCCTGGGAGTTGGTCATCAGATCTTTAAGGTCTTGCTTCAGGCCGGCAAAATCGAGCGTTTTCACCGCTTCCCGATAGTTAAACTCTGGTGCCATCGGGTCGGTTTTTTGGTCATGCTGATGCAGAATGTCGAGGTTCAGAGTTTTTGGCCACCAGTCAACATTCGACTTGCCGCTCTCGGTCACGGCACCGTGCATAACGGGACATTTTCCAGAGTGGGGATGATTCATTGCTCAGTTTTTCCTGTGGGTTACGTTGGCAGCATTATCAGTTTTCCAACGGGGTGCTGGTTTGACTTGGGTCAATGTTTCTCCTTTTGTATCAGTATATTACGAATTTTATCTGATTATCTATGGGGTGTTTTCGCGTTTTTTTAGGCAGGAGTACTGATTGTTGATTGCTGGCAGTTAACTGCCTGTGGTTTCTGCTTCAGAAAAGGAAAGTGAGCATAGTTAGACCAATAGATGTTCAATCCAGTGAGACTTCAACTTTGTCGGTGATGATGAAAGCCGTATCTTCAAGGTAGTAAGCGGCCTCATTAATAAATACCGGATAGCCTGGTTCCCCGGAGTATCGGATGTCATCACCCTGAAATGTCATAAAAATGGGGTGACCGGTTTCCAGCAGACGATAGTCCCGATCCTGAAGGTCTTTGTGAACCATTGCGGCCAGATTCCCTTGTTCATTTCTGGGGTAGGGTACTTTTTCCCTGAACCTGAATACCGTTACTGCATCAGGCAGCTTGGGTTCCTGGCGGGTTTTGCACAGAGTCAGGAACTTAACGACCAGATCCACCACTTTCTCAGTGGTTTCAAAGAGATCATGGCGAAGCACGGCATTGGCTAAGGGACCAACCTCAATCACAATACCAAAACGTGAAATGCTGTTTAACGACTGGTGCTGAACATGGTCAACATCGCTGAGCAGGATCCGGGCTTCGGGAATATTTTTCTGGACATAAGCCGCAGTGTGAAGGTTTAGTGGTTCACTGTTTCTAACGATCAGGGTAATGCCCATATTGGCGGTGGTACTGTGGAGATCAACCAGGAAGTGTTGGCCTGTGTCATCCTGAGAGAAGTGTCGGGCGATTTCTCTTGCCCGCTGACACTCATGGGCGTCTTGAGTACCGGTGAGAACCCGGGCAGAAAATGATCGGTTCAAATCCTGATCAATAAACCGCCTTGCCCGGGCAAAGGCTTCCGGATTGGCAAGGAGCGTTGCCACTTCCAGGGCATTATCCTGATAAACCCCCGCTTGCTCTGCCTTGCCTATGAAGTAGGGACCGATGTATTCATTGCCGTGGGTTCCGCCAATAATAGTGACTTTTTCAATGACCTGATGATTGCCATTTTTCATCATTAACCTCTCTGGCAGTGCAATTGTTTATCTGATTTTTTATGGCTGCCTGACTGCATTTGTTATCAACGAACAGCGTATGCGTGATGTGTTTAACCCACTTTTCACCATTGGTTAGATGATACTACCGGGGGGATTTCTTGCTGAGACTAGTTATAGTCCGATGATTACGCCAGTTTTACTGTGCAGGGAATCATTCCCGGCGTTTACATCTTTATTTCAAGTTGAACAATTCTTTCAAGTTTTATCGGGAGGACCAGTTCGCCTCCTGACTGCAGGCTTTTAAGCTGAAGCTCACTGTCACTGAGGCTGTTAATAATGCCCTCATACTGGCGTCCATTGCTCAGGGTAATTCTGATTTGCCGCAGTTCACCTTCAGTCAAACTGGTCAGCTTCACAGGTTGGTACCGGATATGCTGACCAACATACACTGCTCTCAGGTCTATTTCCTGTTCAGGCAGGGAGGCTGATTGGTCATCATAGGGTTCAGATACAGGGTTTGCCCTGCGGCTGTCTACGTCCGGCAATTCGACGTTGCTCAACAGTATTGCCTGCAGTTCAGCCACTTTTTTACTTATCTCCCACGGAACAATCGTGAGTATTGGCGCAATGATTTCACTATTGTTAATCGATACAGAGCGCTGGCTAACCACCGGAACGTCATCTTCCCGGTACTGCCGGTTGAAAAGAAACGGGGACTGAAATTCCAGGCTAATGGAGACGGTCTCTGGCTTGTTGAGGAAGTCCTGGTATGCCTCTCGAATAGAATCCCCCGGAATAACGCCCCATATTGCCCCGTAGTATTGATTCTCCCGTGATACTTCCCGGGCAACATACTCAGCAGTTGAAACGCCAGAGCGTTGAGCGCAGAACCTGACTTTCCGGCTTATATACCCATCATCCTGATACCAGAAAGAAAGTTGCTTTAGTCCCGCAGTTTCGGTTTTGAATGCTGCCCGGTCAAGATGGCTTATGTTATCGATGGACAGGCCCAACGTAGTAAATCCCAACCCCTGAATTTCGCTTTCAAGGACAAGGTCAAGCGTTTGGTTGAAGTCATGAAATTGATATCGGAGTCCGAGATTGACTAAATTAGCGGAGGTATAACCCATTGATTCAAGCTGTGCAGGGCCAAAGAGATGCTGGTCATGACAAGCTCCGGCAAGGCTTGTGTTTAATGACTCATTCCTTTTGGAAAAATGGGCTTCCAGGTCAGGGTGGTCCAGAAAAAATAAGTTCATGCCCTGCAGCTCTACAGTCAGGGATTGCGGTATCAGAGAGTAATCACCGGTTAAGGCTGGCTGGTACAGTCCATAAAGCTCTGGAAAGCGAAGGGATATTCGCTGTATTTCCAGTCTGTGCTGCTGGCCGGATGGTAGATCAATCGTTGCATTGTGAAGCTTGATAGTGCCGCCCAGGCCTATATCAATTTGCTCATAGCTGACACGGGCATAAGGAGAGAGGCTGGCGACCCACTGATTTACCATCAAGGTGATTTTACTGGATAAAAAGTACATGATTCCCGGCAAAATAACGGCTGCCAGAATTGTGACAAGCGTAAGTCCTTTTAACCAACGAAGCACTTTATCACCCTGAATTATCCATAAAATCTTATATGGTCAGGAATTTTGCCAGTAATTCACAAGGTAAGCCAGCGTCCTCTTTGATATGTTCAGCTCCCGTTTGGCGGATGGACTTTACTGATTGCTGCCAGGTTCCGGGAGGCTGGCCGCCCCACCATGCCGGAACTTATCCGGATTTTCAGTGTCTTACTGTATATAGGGAAAAATAATAATTAACTCAATATGATGGCAGAGTGCATTCTCTGCTTTGGACTTAGCAGGAGGCCCCATGGCAGAAGCTGTATCCATGCAATTAGCGGTACCTATGCAACCGGCGGCATCCATGCCGCCGGATTTGCCCAATTCCGGCCAGACAGCCAATGTCAGCTGCACTGAACTGACCAAAGAAAAGAATCTGTATGTTACCGATGCTATGGGTAACTCCAGGCAGTTGCGGCTGGTGGAGCGTTGGGAGCTGCGGACTGTTCAAAACAGGATTTTTGCCAAGCCATTAGGTAGTGAGTTAAGAACAGTCATTGAGAGGAACGTTACAAGCCAGTGCCCGCAGCCACCATCTTCACTTACAGCGCCGCCTTCAATGCCAATAGCGGTTTCACAGCCAGCTTTTATCAGCAATGTTGTCTCAGGTAATAGGATATTGCCTGCCTGGACGGCCTTACCCGATAGGTCAATTGCCTCTCTCTTTACCACACCACCTGCACTGCATGTTGTGGTTTCCGGACCTGACCTGACAGAAAGCCAGTCAGCGCAAATTATCATTGAGGTGATAGCAAAAGTAGCACAACTGATTGCCTTGTTAACGGGTGGCAGTGTTCAGATCATTGATGCCAGACAGGGGGAGTCTGAAGATCACGCAGCGTCCCAGGGGGGCAGGGTCCCCTTGTCTCAACGACATTCAATCAGTGAACTGTTAGGTAACCTTATTAACAGTCTCATGTTGCAGGGGCGTCCGGAAAATATTCAAAAAGCGATGGAGTTATCCAGATTGGCGGAGAAGCTGTCGCTGGCTTTAAAAGATGCTAACTCACTGACAGACTCTGCTTTATTGCAAGAAGTTGACTCTCTTTTAAATCAGTATGCCACTAACGCTGATATTGCTGCTGAAATTGCCCCTGAAAAAAGACTTGCTCTTGTTAATCGGCAATACCATTCGGAGTTATTAAAGCCGGGGGTAGTCAATGGGTTTGGCAGCGGAGTAGAGCATGATGGATTATCTGTACCAATAAAGTCCGGGGTGCATAATGGGCATGGCGAGAGCAGGCTGAAAAACGGGGAAGGGCCTGTTTCCCCGGGGAACAGGAGTACAAATGAAGCTGTTCGCCCTGAGTCAGGTAACAAGGTCGGCATTAATACCAGTATCAATACCAGTGCCAATAACAGTGCAACGCCCATCAGTTCCGCTCAGGCAATGGGTTCGTTAAACCAGTTGCTTGCTTCAATGGGGTTGGCCAATATCGCAGCACAACCACCACTGGCTGTGGAAAGTGGTCAAAAGCAGCCACCTCCCATTATTTTACCTAATACAGCTCCAAATCCCTTGAATCGGTCTGATAGGAAAAGGAAAAGCAGGAAAGAACGTGAAGAAGAGGAAGAGGAAGAAAAAGAAAGGGAAGGGTCATCTTTTTTATTCGATGATGAGCCTTTTGATGATGACGAATAAAGGAAAACGTCTGAAGGAATGACACCAGTGTTTCCTTAGCCGCCTTAAAGCTCACTTCCCGTGGAGTCTTGCCAATTTGCTTTTTTGTTTTCCCCATCAGTGATACAGATTAAACTACAAAAGCGGAATGGGCATGCCTGAAACAATTGGTGTCGTACAGGCTGACAAAACCATATGGCAGAACTATTGAAGATGTTTATCCTCAGCGAGGAAGGTGGCTCAAATGTGAATGATTGTCTTCCTGCGTAAGCCCTGCACCTCTTTTTTAGAACTTTAGTTTTTTTAATGAGTCAAAGTCTAAAGGTACTCTTTAAGGGCACATCTTCGTCAGGATTAAGGATGATTTAATACAGGAGAAATTGGTGGATCAATTATCCCAAACCTTATGTGATCATAAGCCAAATTCTTTTACTAACACTGCTATCTTGTCCAACACACAAGTCGAGCTGATAAAAACAGTGGTTAAATATGGGGCGTATAAACTCACGAAAGAAGAATCTATGATCGTTATCGATTATCTTCTTAAAAGAAGTATTCCTTCTAAAACACCACCGAAAATGGCAATTTTTATTTATGATCATCTGGAGATCACTGCGAAAATAAAATCCTTGCGCACTCTCCCTGAGAGTTTTAAAAATGATGACTTGTACAATGAACTCATTTGTTCAGGAATGATAGGGCTCAAATACCTTCCGGAACATATTAAAAATAAAAACAAAGAATACTGCCTGTCACAATTATCCTATGGCTTGTGTCAATTATCAGAAGTTCCGGTTCATTTTATAACAAAAGAAGCCATTTTGGATTCACTCAATGACCAGAAATGGATTAGTAATTATTATGAGTTTTTGATGAATCAACGTCGATACAGTACTTTCTACAAGGACCCTGTCTTGATTGAAGAGGTGCTGATAAAGATTGTCACAGCTGAATTGGGAGAAGATGAGCCAATAAAGAGATGTCATTGCATGGTCTTGGGTAATGTATATGGGTTTGTCTCACAAAGATATAAGGCAGATGAAAAAAAAACTTGGTTTGTTATTTAAGAAGCTGGTGAATGCCAATCCTTTTTTCTTGATTCATATTGAATGGCATCCATGATATTGGCGTACTTAATGGCCAGTTTGGGATTATGCCTACGTCAACGATACCGGCATTTCACTTTACCGGGCGTCGATGGGTGTTCCTAAGCGCGTTGTTGGGGAACTCCGCTTATTTCGCCTTTCCATTACCAGGAAAGCTTGAATGCTGGATCGAAGCGATTGAACGTCCTGACTTTGGCTGGGATGGTTTACGGGATTGGGGCGATGTTGAGTTTTATGGCTCCATAAAAAGCGGTCTTGGTGCGAAAGACTCTAAAACCTGGGGTTATACGCCAGAGGTTATACAGCGGCTAAGCTTTGCCAATGCCCTATGCGAAAATTTGCTCGCTGCCGTGTTATTAAGGTCACGCTTGCGTCGGGATTCACAAGATTATTATTATCAAAATCAACAGGCAGTGGAAGAGACAGAAAACTTTATTGAACAGCTACTGAACGAATACCTGTCAGGATTTTTTGCCAAAGAAAAAGAATTACAGCCCAAGTCAAGATTGCAAGAATTTATGGGGTTAGACGATACCAAATACCGTTCATGGTTGACTCGCTCAGCCCTGGAGATTCTGTACTGGACTGCCCAGCAGCCTGATGAGGTCACAGACCCCGGTGCATTAAACCCTGATCGTGAGTGCTACTCAGAACACCTGAAGAACACCGGGCAGTTGGATAAAATACTGTACCCGAAAACTTTGCACCCCACTGACACGCAGAAAAAGTATCCCAGAGACTTCCATCAAGCCAATGGTCAGCAAAATCTCGGAGCCTTTAACGCTATTTTACCTCTGGTCGCTCTGACCCGGG
Source organism: Thalassotalea sp. G20_0 (assembly GCF_017744175.1). Taxonomy (NCBI): domain Bacteria; kingdom Pseudomonadati; phylum Pseudomonadota; class Gammaproteobacteria; order Alteromonadales; family Colwelliaceae; genus Thalassotalea; species Thalassotalea sp. G20_0. The sequence goes on from NZ_JAGHQV010000002.1 coordinate 63,410, forward strand.
GAATTACAAGGTTTGCTGCCAATATTATTGTATCCGCATCAATACCCAGGGGGGGTAATATGGAATGAATAAGTCCAGAACTATTTACAGTGTGTTTTGTTGTACTGGCTGTCCTGAATCCTTCCGTACAAAATCTTGTTGAGGATTTAATCAGAAACTGAACTTTTTCCTGATCGATGTGTCAGAAAGGTGTATTACCCAAACAACAATGAACTTTTTTTGGTATCAAATTATGGACCCTCTTCTCGCACCGAAATTTTTGAATCTGAATCCGGTTTCCAATACCGTGAAGCCTCAGGATCAAAATGAAGATAATCAAGCAGGAGGAAAAAACACGCAAGGCAATTTTCGTGGCATACTCGTCAAGTTAGCTGATGTTATTCCGAAAACTGTACTCATAAAAGCCAATGAAGATATTGAAGAAGCAACAAATCCTGATTTCAATAGTGTTATCAAAGGCTATCCAAAGTCAAAAAGTGAAGTTATGAAGTATGAGGTATGGACCCTTTTTGAACCGACGGAATTATTCTGCAAACCGTCACTGGTTATTCCTGAATATAGTCCTGCTTTTTTTCAAATTCCTCTGACTGGTGACAGTGCTCCCGGCATCACTGGCCTCCTCCTGGATGACCGCTGCGAACTTATGAACAGAGATGCTATTGAACCTGAACTCAGAAAATATGTGAAGTCGGATGCAGTTATCAATTTGTTATTCTGTGCGATTAAAAGAATGGCTGTTGAGTTGCAATTGGGTGGCCACACCATAAATATTCTGACAGCCGAAATTCTGCGTTACCCTGTAACTGCGGAAGTAACATCGGATAAAATGGAACGTGGCTGGTACAATTATGGCGATAGAAACCGACCTTGCAAGTCCACCATCTTTATGATGGTAACGATGAACAAAAAAATTACGGATGCTGGATGCGGATACAGGGGGGGAGACATCAACATTGCGTTTAGAGAAACAGGCTTAGAGCCAAAACCTGTAGAAGGAACCATAGAGTCTTATGATGTTAGTGTCGAAAATAGTGCCATCCTGCTGAAAACTGACCCTGAAGTGATTGTTCGCACTAATAATGCATTTCTGGTTGGTGATGTTGACATTGCAGAAAAACGCGTACTTGCCTTAAAAGTTACTGTCGATAAGTAGTTGGGTAAATGGAATCGTATATTTCTGACTAAGTGGACAGCTACTATGTAAGGCACAACGCAGACAGCATAGCTGTATGACCTGGTCAAAAAAACAGGATTCCGTTTGGTTAACTGCTTAATAATCAGAAAACTCCGTCTTGATACCCACCCCGTTTCTAACGGGGTGGGCATGGAATAGACCTTGAGAGCAGTATTAGTAACTCGGCCCGGGTAGTCATCAGCTTACGACTAATTGGCAACAATATTCACCAGTTTACCGGGAACCACGATCACTTTGCGGACTGTCAGACCATCGGTGAACTTGCTGACGTTTTCATGCTCCAGAGCCAGCTTCTCAATGGCGTCTTTATCCAGGCCTGCCGGTACTTCCAGTTTTGCCCGCACCTTACCATTGACCTGAACCACCAGGGTGATGGCCTCTTTCTTCAGCGCTGCTTCGTCAGCTACCGGCCATAAAGCATCCAATACTGGCTCAGAGTGGCCCAAAGCCTGCCAGATACTGTGCATGGCATGAGGCGCAATCGGTGCCAGCATCAGCGTGGTGGCCTCAATGGCTTCGCGCATAACGGCGCGATCCTGACTTTGTGCATGGCTCACCTGGAACTTGCTGATGGCGTTGTTCAACTCCATGATCGCGGCAATGGCGGTATTGAAGGTCAGGCGGCGCTCACAGTCATCAGAAACCTTATTGATGGTTTCATGCACTTTACGGCGCAGATCCTTTTGTTCTTTGGTCAGGGCGTTCAGATCAAGAGCGGCCACAGCACCACCGGCAATATGCTCTGCGGCCTGCTTCCAGAAGCGACGCAGGAAACGGTTGGCACCTTCTACAGCGCTTTCAGACCACTCCAGGGTTTGCTCCGGTGGCGCAGCGAACATGGTGTACAGACGGATCGTGTCAGCACCGTACTGATCAATCAGGTCCTGTGGGTCGATACCGTTGTTTTTCGATTTGGACATCTTGCTCATGCCCGCATGCTCAACCACTTCACCTGTCGTTTTCAGGGTAGCCTTAACCAGACGTCCTTTGTCGTCAAACTCGCTGTCGACATCCGTCGGGGCAATCCACTGCTTGACGCCTTTGTCATCAAGCTTGAAGAAGGTGTCAGCAAGTACCATGCCCTGGCAGAGCAGGCGCTTGAACGGCTCATCGCTGTCCACCAGGCCGGCATCACGCAGCAGCTTGTGATAGAAACGGGAGTAGAGCAGGTGCATAACCGCATGCTCGATACCACCAATGTACTGGTCCACCGGCAGCCAGTAGTTGGCCTGCTCAGGGTTCAGCATCTGGTCATCAGAGTGTGGCGAGCAGTAGCGGGCGTAGTACCAGCTGGACTCCATGAAGGTATCAAAGGTATCAGTCTCACGGGTGGCAGGCTGACCGTTGTGGGTGGTTTTTGCCCACTCAGGATCTGCTTTGATGGGGGACTGAACCCCGTCCATTTCCACGTCTTCTGGCAGCAGCACCGGCAGATCTTCCAGAGGAACAGGAACTTCAGTACCGTCTTCCAGGTAGCGCATCGGAATTGGTGCCCCCCAGTAACGCTGACGGCTGACACCCCAGTCGCGCAGGCGATAGTTCACCTGACGCTCACCTTTGCCTTCTGCAATCAGTCGGTCGGCGATGGCATTGAACGCCTCTTCTGAACTCAGGCCGTCAAATTCACCGGAGTTCACCAGCTTACCCTTGTCCGTAAAAGCCGCTGCGCCAAGGTCAATGGCTTCGCCATTGGCAGGCTCGATGACCTGTTCGATGGGCAGACCAAAGCGGGTGGCAAACTCGTAGTCCCGCTGGTCATGGCCGGGAACCGCCATCACTGCACCGGTACCGTAATCCATCAGTACAAAGTTGGCCGCCCATACAGGGACTTCACGCCCCGTGATTGGGTGAATGGCCCGGATGCCGGTATCGACACCGACCTTTTCCATGGTGGCCATTTCGGCTTCAGTCACGGCATTGGATTTGCAGTCATGGATGAAGGTGGCAAGGGCAGGGTTATTGGCCGCTGCCGCTTTGGCCAATGGGTGCTCTGAAGCAATGCCCACGTAGGTCACGCCCATCAGGGTATCAGGTCGGGTGGTGTAAACCTTGAACTCATCAGGGGCACCTTCAGGCCCATTGGCAACCTTGAAGGTCATCTGTACGCCTTCGGAGCGGCCAATCCAGTTGCGCTGCATGGCCTTGACCTGCTCTGGCCAGTGTTCGAGTTTATCGAGGTCGGCCAGCAGTTCGTCGGCGTAGGCGGTGATTTTGACAAACCACTGGGGCAGTTCTTTGCGCTCAACGACCGTATCACAACGCCAGCAGCGGCCATCTTCAACCTGCTCGTTGGCCAGTACGGTGGCGTCGTTTGGGCACCAGTTAACGGTGGCCATTTTTTTGTATACCAGGCCTTTTTCGTAGAGCCGGGTAAAGAACCATTGCTCCCACTTGTAGTAATCCGGCTTACAGGTTGCCAGCTCACGATTCCAGTCATAGCCGAAACCCAGGCGCTTGAGCTGGCCTTTCATGTAATCGATGTTTTCGTAGGTCCAGGGTGCGGGTGCCGTCTTGTTTTTGATGGCGGCATTTTCGGCAGGCAGACCAAAGGCATCCCAGCCCATAGGCTGCAGGACATTCTTGCCCCGCATGCGCTGGTAGCGTGAAATCACATCACCAATGGTGTAGTTACGAACGTGCCCCATGTGCAGTCGGCCACTGGGGTACGGGAACATGGAGAGGCAGTAGAACTTCTCTTTATTCTTCTCGTCTGAACAGCCTTCTGAAGTGCCTTCGGTAACAGCAAAGCTGTCATTGTCTTCCCAGAATTTCTGGGCTTCGCTCTCAATCTGATGCGGTTGGTAATGCTCTTCCATCATCGCTCAACGGGCTTAATGTAAAGGATCGCTTTGATGCTTTCCTGAAAGCCGTCCGGTGAGAAAAGCTTCGTGGAAAACCAATCAAAGAGTCAGGGAAACTAATAACCCGCAAGGATACAACACTGCCTGCGCAACTGCACTTTTCCTGTGGATTTATCCATACAGATTGTCCTCCATTGATCTATATCATCCGTCCTGACTGTCAATATTTGGTAAGGTGATGCATTTTTCGTCATCCATTCATTCTCACTTTCTGGAAAACATAATGAGCGATATCGCGATATCCATATCGATCCTGTCGCTGGTGGCCGTGCTGGGCCTGTGGATAGGTAACTGGCGCATCCGCGGCGTCGGTATGGGCATAGGTGGAGTGCTGTTCGGGGGTATTCTGGTGGGGCACTTTGTCTATCAGATGGATATTCATCTGGACAGCCATACACTGGAGTACATCAAAGAATTTGGCCTGATTCTTTTTGTTTACACCATCGGGATTCAGGTGGGGCCGGGCTTCTTTTCATCGCTGAAAAGCAGCGGTCTGAAATTGAATGCCTTTGCCGCAGGGCTGGTACTGCTGGGCGGGGTGGTGGCCACCGTACTTCATCTGATGTTTGATGTTCCACTGCCCGTTGTCCTGGGGGTTTATTCGGGCGCAGTGACGAATACGCCTTCTCTGGCGGCGGGTACCGGCATTCTGGCCGAGCTGGGGACGCCAGAGAGCATGCTGGCACTGCCAGGTTCTGCCTATGCGGTGGCTTACCCGTTTGGTATCTGTGGCATTCTGCTGAGTATGTGGTTTATCCGGCGACTGTTCAAAATAGACGTTAACCAGGAGGCGGAAGCCTTTGAGAAAGTGTCCGGTACCGGAAAGGAAAGCCTGTATACCATCAATGTTGCCATTCGAAACCCGAATATTGATGGCCTGGCGCTTCAGGATGTTCCGGGGCTGAATGACGGAGAACTGGTCTGTTCTCGACTGAAGCGGGACGAAGAGCTGATTGTCCCCAAGGGCAATACAACAGTGGCGTTGGGTGACATTCTCCATCTGGTTGGCAGTCGACAGAAATTACAGAGTGCCCGCCTTATTCTCGGCGAAGAGGTGGACGCGTCCCTGACCACCAAGGGTACGGAGCTCAGAACTTCCCGGGTGGTGGTAACCAATGAGAAGGTGCTGGGTAAAAAGCTGATCGACCTGAAATTCAAGCAGCGTTATGACGTGGTGGTTTCCCGCCTGAACCGCTCCGGTGTGGAGCTGGTGCCCAACCGGGAGGCGACGTTGCAGTTTGGTGATATTCTCAACCTGGTTGGTCGCCCTGAGTCGATTGATGCGGTGGCCAATCAGGTGGGCAATGCCCAGCAGAAGCTGCAACAGGTTCAGATGATGCCAGTGTTTATTGGTATTGGTCTGGGGATTTTGCTGGGCTCTGTGCCACTGGCTATCCCGGGCCTGCCAGCGGCGCTCAAACTGGGGCTGGCGGGTGGACCTCTGCTGGTGGCGTTGATTCTTGGCCGAATAGGCAGTATTGGTCGTTTATATTGGTTTATGCCGCCCAGTGCCAACCTGGCTTTGCGGGAGATTGGTATTGTTCTGTTTCTGGCCGTGGTCGGTTTAAAGTCCGGGGAAAACTTTGTGGATATCCTGGTGCATGGGGATGGTTTGCAATGGATGCTGTACGGCGCAGTGATCACCCTGGTGCCGCTGCTGGTGATCGGTATTACCAGCCGTATGTTTGGTGGGCTTAACTATTTGAGCCTCTGTGGCCTGCTGGCAGGCTCCATGACGGACCCACCTGCGCTGGCCTTTGCCAATAGTCTGCATGAAAAGTCCGGAGCGGCGGCACTGTCCTACGCAACGGTTTATCCGCTGGTGATGTGTTTGAGAATTTTGTCACCGCAGATACTGGCAGTGTTGCTGTGGGGGCTCATGTAAGGAACTGTCCTGAGGGTTGGAACTAAAAAGCGCTGGTAATGGTCAAAGTCGTCTTAGTACCAGAAAACATAACCGGTTGTTGTTTCAGAGGATGCAGAGGAACTCAGATTATGCCCGGCGTTTTACAGCCCTTTTCAGTGATCACACCCTCAGGTCGACAGGTAGATGTTGCCTTTAGCAATGAGTCATCGCAGATATCCGCACTGAGAAGCCTGGAATGCATTCAATGCAGAAATATAACCTACAACGGCAGGAAAATTGATGGTTGCCATCATACGATCTGCCAACCTTGCATAGATAATAACGATTTATTAGCAACAGGAGAGCATAATTGCGATGGCATTATTGTTACCGGAAAAACATTAACCAGCTACAGTATAGAGACTAAGACGCTTCTGGATAATCTGATTGTTCTCTGCCCCTTTAGCAATTGTAACCAGAAAGCCCTGCTGTCAGATGTTGATCAACACATCAGAGACCACATAAACCCCGCTAATGGTTCGCTCAGTGAGATTCAAATAGCTAATGATCCAGGTGAATTGCCTCCAAACTCCCGGTGGTATGAACTTGAAGGCATAATCTATTATGTTGTTGAATCGAATGCTCAGTGACTTTGTAGCATTAAAAAATCAGCAGAGTCTCAATCACTTCTTAACTCATTGCTGGGTGATATCGGTGTTGGCAGTCTGAATACCACCAGATACGTAGAAACTATAAAGGTCAGAATTGCCGCTCCTTCGATCAGTAATGCGGTCTCCTGCTGGATTCTTCCTGCCGTCATGGCTCCGTAAGCCAGGAGTAGTGAGAATTCACTGCTCTGCCCCAAACGTAACCCCATTTCTGCCGCATTATCGTTCCGTTCGCCTGCCAGATGCTTCAGCAGATATTTAAACAGTATGGGCTTGGCAATTAATACGATCGCTGACGTCAATAGAATGGCCATCAGGAGATGACTTTTTAGCATCGGTTCAAACTGGGCTCCCACCGAAAAGAAAAACAGAATCAGAAAGAACTCCCTCAACGGTTTCAAACCCTCGGCAATAATCAGTGAGATTGGCGATGTAGCAATACTGACTCCGGCAATAAAAGCGCCGATCTCATGGGACAGACCAAAAGACTCCGCCAGTTGAGCTGCTGTCAGGCACCAGCCCAGTGACACCAGAAAAATATACTCAGAGATAATGTCAAAACGCCCCATCAGCGGTAGCAGGATATATCGGACAAAACTCCAGGCCCCCAGGGCAAATGCACAGGTTTTCAACGGCAGTAATAGCGCTTCGATATGGGCTCCACCGTTGCTGCTATAAAGAATCAGAATGGTCAGAATGGCCAGAATATCTTCAAACAACAGGATACTGATCATCACTTCACCGGTTCTCTTATGGTGCAGTGTTGTGGTAGGGATCAGCTTTAAACTGAGTACGGTACTGGAAAAGGCCAGAGACAGGCCAGCGATCAACGCTTCTATCAATGGAAAACCAAAGAGCAGGGCAAGAACGGCACAGATCATGGCACCAACAGCGCTCAGGCAGAGAAAGGTTACCAGCGCCGTTTGTTTTAACTGTTTGAGCAGGTTTCTGGGGTGCAGGTGTAACCCCAGCAGAAACATCAACAGAATAATCCCCATGGTGGAGATCGCTTCAATATGTCCATCATCCATGACCACATTCAGACCCTGGGGACCAATCAGCATACCAAGGCCTATATAAGCGAGAATAATGGGTTGTTTCAGCCAGACAAACAGGGTACCCAGTAACGATGCACCACCAAAGATGACAGCCATTTCCAGAACAAGATGCTCAAACGGTCCTTGCACAGCGTAAACCTTATCGTTAAAACTATGGGACTGTTCAGGATAGTTGATCAAACAGGTTGGGATTGTCCGATTTTCAATGAGCGTGTCACAATAACGTGTCCCCACCAGGGCCTGCGGGGTCGTTCAGAAAAACAAGTGGACTCTTTTTTTCATGTTGCTGATTTGGCTGATCATAATGGGACTGATTTTTAAGTCATGGATTGCCTGGCTGGTACTGGTCATTCTTTATCTGTTCTCAACCCAGCCGGTAGCATCGCTGCTTATTCGCAGCCTTGAGCGCTACCCGGTCTTTACGCCGGGGCAAACACAACCTGTAGAGCCTCAGGCAGTGGTGATTCTTGGTGGTGGTTTACCTCGTATCAGCCCCGAGATGTCAGGCTTTCGCCCTTCCATGTATACCCTGGAGCGACTCCGTTATGGTGCATGGCTGAGCCGTCAGACTGAGCTGCCGGTGATGGTCAGTGGTGGCGGTTTCCGACCGGAAGCCGCCATCATGGCAGAAAGTCTTAAACATGATTTTGCTGTGGAAACCCGGTGGTTGGAGGATCAAAGTACTACAACCCGGGAAAATGCAGTGTATGCCCGTGAAATGCTGCCTGAGGATATTCAGTCGGTTTTACTCGTGACCCATGGCTGGCATATGCCAAGGGCTGTTCTCAGCTTCGAACGAGCTGGTTTCCATGTGATTCCGGCACCGGGGATGCTGGCCGGTGCCCCAAAAGACACTTTCCGTATCAGTCGATGGTTGCCAAGTGCCCGTTATTTGAGCGACAGTGAACGTGCTTTCAGAGAGTACGCCGGGTATTTATGGTACTGGCTGATCTATCGCAGCTGACTGTTGTGCAGCCTGGATCAGTGCTATTTAGACAGTTTTTGTCGTTCAATTCATATCAAGCCCATAGTCTTCATCAACAGATAACATGAAATAAGCCGAAGTCTCGTGTTGACCATCAGAGACATCGTATCTGTGAAGACTATCACCGCCAACGGTCTTTTCGCGTCTAAACAGCATATAATCCATTACATTGGTGTCTTTGCGGCACTCTTCAAGCCAGCAGACTAAAGCATGATGCAGTTTACTTTCTTCAGGAAAACTCTTAAGGCATTCTAATACCTGATCCTTATGGATTTGTTGTCCATTAACACACAGGCTGTTGATATAGCAGTGCGCCAGGAAGAAGAAACGTATGCGTAAGTTCTGAAATGTGTGTCTCAGTGTTTTGGTGGATTGCAACACCTGTGCTGCTGACAGGTTTTCATGGTCAATTGTCCATTCATTCTGCATAGCCATGAATTTCAGGATACATTGCAGTCGGTGTTGCTCATCGTCCTGAACCGGTGCGTTGTTTGAGATTTGCCAAGCCTGTTGAAGTATATCCTGAGCTTCGTTGGTGTCACCGTACTGCAGAGATTGTTTCAGCCTTTGAATCAGATATTTGGTTTGCTCGGCAGAATGATCGCCGGGTATTTCATTAAACGCGTCTAATACTTGCTGGTTATCCCAGATGCTTTCCAACACTTTTGTCTTCAATGGCAGCTGAGAATACAAAATAGTGTTTTCGAGCAACCAGCCACCCCGTTCATAATCCATCGCATCCGGCGTGTCCTGCTGGCCATTCAACAGCAGGTCTCTCAGGCAACATTCCGCTTTGAAGTGCGCTGCCGCCAATTGGCCCGCCGGACTATTGGTGAAACCCCGGACCATTTCATCCGGTGTAATCTGCTGGCCATTCAACGCCAGGTTTCTCAGGCAACATTCTGCCTTAAAGCAAGCCAGCTCCATTGTTGCCATGGCACCTTGGTAGTCATTAACCACTGCATCTGGTGTAATCAGCTGGCTATTCAGCGGCAGGCCCTTCAGGCAACATCGTTCCTTAAAGCGCGCTATCCCCAGTTTGCCAGCCTGATTGTCCGGAAAACCCTTAACTACTGCATCTGGTGTGACCGGCTGGCCATTCAATGGCAGGCCCCTCAGGCAACATTGCTCCGTGAAGCGGGCCCTTCCCAGTTTGCCTTCCGGACTGTTTGGGAAAGCCCTGACTACTTCATCCGGAGTCACCTGTCGGCCATTCAATAGCAGGCCTCTCAGGCAACATTCTGCTTTCAGGCGAGCTGGCTCCAGTGTTGCTCTGGCGGCCTGATAATCCTTCAGTATCTCTTCCAGTGTCACCTGCCGGTCCTTCAGCGGTAAGCCCTTCAGGCAACACTTTTGCTTGAAGCGCGCCAGCGACAGTTTGCCTTCCAGACTATCGGGGAAATCCTTAACCACCTGATGTGCTGTGACCGGCAGGCGATTCAGCAGCAGGCCCCTCAGACAACATCGTTCCTTGAAGCGGGCCCTGCCCAGTTCGCCTTCCGGACTATCCGGGAATTCCTTAACCACCTCTTCCGGCGTGACCCGCTGGCCATACAACAACAAACCCCTGAGGCAACATTGTTCCTTGAAGCGCGCTATCCCCAGTTTGCCTCTCCGGCTAGCCAGGAAATCGTTAACCACCTCATTCGTTGAGACCTGTCGGCCCTGCAACAACAGGCCCTTCAGGCAGCATTCCGATTTGAAGTGTGCCAGTTCCAGTAGTGATCTGGCGGCCTGATAACCCTTAACCACCGCATCCGCTGTGACCAGCTGGCCATTCAACGGCAGGTTCCTCAGGCAACATTGTTCCTTAAAGCGCGTCAGCTCCAGTAGCGCTTTGGTGGTCTGATAACCTTTAACTACCTCATCCGGTGAGACCGGCCGACCATTCAACCGCAGTCCTTTCAGGCAACATTCTGCTTTGAAGCGAACCATCTCCAGTGGTGCCCTGGCGGCCTGATAATCCTTTACCACCGCATCCGGTGCGACCTCCCGGCCGAACAACGGCAGGTTCTTCAGGCAACATTCTGCTTTGAAGCGCGCCAGCTCCAGTGATGCCCCGGCGGCCTGATAATCCTTGACCACCATATCCGGTGTGACCTGTCGGCCATACAGCAGCAGGTTCTTCAGGCAACATTCTGCTTTGAAACGCGCTATCCCCAGTTTTCCGGCCGGACTATCCGGATAAGCCTTAACCACTGCATCCGGTGTGACCAGCTTGCCATCCAACCGTAGTCTCTTCAGGCAACATTCCGCTTTGAAGCGTGCCAGCTCCAGTGTTGCCCCGGCTGCCTGATAAGCCTGAACCACTGCATCCGCTGTGACCCGATGGCCATGCAACGGCAGGCTACTCAGGCAACATTCTGCGGTGAAGCGCGCTACCCCCAGTTTACCGACTTGACTGTCCGGAAAAGCCTTAACCACCTCATCCGGTGTAATCTGCTGGCCATTCAATGGCAGGCCGCCAAGGCAACATTGTTGCTTAAAACGCGCTCTTCCCAGTATGCCTTGCGGAGTATTCGGGAAATCCTTGATCACCGTATCCGCTGTGACCGGCTTGCCATTCAATGGCAGGCCCTTCAGGCAAAATTCCTCTCTATAGTGTGCTATCGCCAATCTGCACTTATTATTGCCATCTGGCCGTCGGTTGAATTCTTGAATAACCTGCTCCGGGGTGACTTTTCTATTGTTTAGAAGAATGTTCTGTGCGCAAAGCTTTTGCAGGAAGAAGCCAGCTCTGAGAGACGAACAGTCACTGCCATAGGCTTTAATCACCTCAGTCGGGGTGATTTGATGTCCCTTTAACGGCCTTTTATTCCAAAAGGCAAACTCAATACGCCTGGCATCATTCAGAGGTGGGGTTGTGCCTCTATGAAACTGATGCGTTGAGACACTTTTACCGTTAAATGAACATCCGGCACGGTCAGGAATCCTGTTTGAACCGGTTTTTTGATTTACCCGGCCCGCAGGCTTTGGGGGGGAATGAGTGGATGCTGCTGCTTTCAAAAGACACCCTGCACACCTGGACTTTAAATATCGCCATTTGACCTTGTAGCGACTTTCCGGTTCCATTTTTATATAAGGAATATTGGACGAAACTTTTTGCTGGATTGCTAATCAAAAGATCAAACTATTTCAGCGTCTTCAGCGTCGAGAGGTTATTTTGATGGATGCCCCGGGAACTCAGCCTGTTGATCCTTACAGAGATGTGTCTGCAGAGGCGATTGCCAGTGGTGGCATTGCTTCAACGATGGAGCAAGGAGTGCTTGATTTTTCCAGGTGCCGACATGTGTCTGATTTTGCTGATAAGGCAAAACCTTTGGCTTCTGTGGCTGTTGAGGCATTACGTATCGGCAGGGATGTTGATTACCCTTTTGGCATGAACCCTCTTCATTGGGCATGTGCTGCAGCCGATTCTCAGGCATTTCAGGTGATTTGTAACTCAGTTTCCCATGAGCAGATTGTATCACTGTTTAATGAACCCAATGGGGCCAGATCAGTCGATGAAATTGCCTATGAAGTTGCTGGTAAAGTGGGTCCGGCAATCAACAGCGACTGTCCGGATCAAATACTGGTTTTTCTGTTAAACAGTGCTCCCGAAGCGCTGCGGGCGGAATATTACCAACTGTTTCGATCCATCAAGGCAATATTAACTCCAGGGGATTTAAAGGGACAGGCTGCCAACAATACCGGTAATAACCGGTTTAATCTGGCAGCCGGTGGCAGGGAAGAGGTTGTGCGGTGGTACTGTGATATGTTCAGGGCTGACCCTGACTATCAAATCGCCATCAATCATCCGACCTATGCGGGTGTAAGGCCACTTCATCACGCAGGCAGAAGTGAACATCCCGAGAGGGTTAAAGTATTTGCATTATTGTTATCAGAAGGAGCCTGGCCGAGTTTGGCAAATCTGGATAACCGGGGTAATTCGCCATTGGATCATCTCCAGCCTGATGACCGGATGATTGATCAGATCATGGGTTATGTTGTGGACTATCTGGGATTATCCGGGCTGGAAGAAGCTGAAAGACAGAGTAGGCTGAAAACGATAGAGTTTGAACTTATCGCTGCGTTTGAACGATTTGAGCAGGGGGTGGATTTAACCAGAGAAGTCGCTCTTGGGAAGACAATGACTCCTTAGGGCAGGGTTTCACCATTATTTTGTTATTTTCAGGAATTAAAATAAACAGAAAAAAACAGGTAGTAGTACCGGCCATAGGGCCGGTTTCAAAATTTCTATTAATGAAAAAGATTAAAATATTTCGAGTCTGACTCGGAGGTATTGTGTTGTTGAACTTCAACCCGACCTTTGGTCGTTGCAACCACCTTACAATATTTTTCATCAGACGTTACCCAGGTTAAATAATGGGCTTCTTTACTATGTCCTTTATCTACTGTCACTCTGACAAGTTCAGGCTGACCTGAAGAAGGAAATATTCTAAAACAAACTTCTGCTCCCGAACCACTTAAACGATACCAGTCTGTAATAATGACTGAGGCCATAGAGGTATTGGCTGTGATTATACTGATTAGTAATAATAATGTTTTCATGACTTCTCCTTAAGCTATCCTATGGAAAACCATAAGAGGCCAGTTTCCGGCCTGGCCCGATGTATATGTTCCAATACTCAAGGTTTTCCGTTCTTTAATGCCGGGTTCATTGTAAACGGTTATAAATTAGCAATTTGCGTTCACACAAATCACTAACCGATTAGTTAGTTGTGATAACACCTTGTTCTTTTCAGGGAGTCTTATAGTAGGCATTAAGAGGCTGTTTTAAAAATCTATCGATTTTCTGCAATACTGCTTCACTTTATTGACGTCATTTTCCGGGGATTAAAATACAGCGGCAGTATAACCATCAGGAAGCCAACAAGTAGTAACACCGGCCAGGAGCCATAGGCCATAAACGGCGTCTGCCCTGCCCGAATCTCTGCGGTTGCTGACAAAACGCCATGGGTAAAGCGCGGAATGGTTTTTGCCACACGTCCCTTTTCATCAATCAGGGCGGTAATGCCGTCATTGGTAGCCCGGATCATAAAGCGTCCGGTCTCCAGCGCTCGCATCCGGGCAATCTGGAAATGCTGGACAGGGCCAATGGATTTGCCAAACCAGGTATCGTTGCTGATGGTAATCAGCAGCCCACTCTCTTGCGCCATTTGTGCGACAAAGTCCGGGTAGACCACCTCATAACAAATATAAGGGGCAATGGTTACCTCGCCCGCCTTAAGTAAGGGGTGTTCTGAGTCTCCACGGGAGAATTCTGACATGGGCAGGTTAAAGAAATCAATCAATCCACGTAGCAGGGACTCCATGGGAACGAACTCACCAAATGGCACCAGCTTCTGCTTGTCGTAGCGGCCAGGGCCCTCTGAGGGTAAATAAGTAGTTAACCAAATGAAATCCTATTTTCTGACTAAGTGAACAGTCACTCTGCGGCGTTACAACTCCGATCACATAGCTACGGCTATGCTCCCTGCGTTGTGCCTTGCATAGTAACTGCCCACTTAGCCAGAAATATACGATTCCATTTGGCCAACTACTTAGCCTTCTCCCAGAGACAGAATACTGTTGAAGTAACGGGTTTCGCTGCCAGCATTATCATCCACTGGCATGCCAAGAATTAAAGTACTGTTATTCTGACGGGCCATTCTGTCCAACTGAGCCATCAAGCCCCGGGCACGGTTATAAAACAGTGGAATGGCATTTTCCGGCCAGATAATCAATTCCTGCTGCCATTGGTCTTCACTCAGGCCAATGTAATTAATGATGGTGGTGTGAATAAAGTCAGGGTCCCACTTCAGGTTTTGGGGGATATTTCCCTGTACCGCGCTGAAGGAGATATCGCCGGTTTTTTCTGTCCATGCCATGTTGTTGAGGGGCCACGAAAGTCCCCAACATACCAGGGCGATGAATAAAGCAATAATATTGGGTGTTCGCTGCTGTTTAGCCGGAATAATCAGGGCAAACAACAGGCAGGCTGTGGATACCATCAGCAGGCTTAAGCCATAGGTTCCGATAACGGGAGCCAGCGCAGCAAAGGTCGTGTCCAGAAGTCAAAAGGGCTGAAGCCCAGGGGCACGGCCGCACCTGCGGCCAGCGACAGCAGGTAGCGCACAACCTGAAGAGGTGAAAGGGACGTCGCTGTCCATAGAGACATCCGGATTCTGAATAAACCGGACAAGCCCTTCCCAATGATTTGCCAGGCTCTCCGACACTTTGAGTTGCTCGACTTTAGCCTTATGTTCTTTTTTCATCAAGGCAATGGCTGCTGTCAATTCGCGCTCACGATCTCGAGCTCGTTCCCACAGATCCCGATAGTGATTGACCTGCCATTTGGGATCAATGTATTCCTGCTTGGTCAAGCTGACTTGAACAAGACTGAAGGGAGTGCCGGGTTGACCCGAAGTGCATTCAGGTTCAGGGGAGATATCAAGCATCTGCCAAGGAGTTGAATACATGACTTTTGATGCTTGAATTATGGTTTTAGCGAAGAGTTACCGTACTTGTCGGCAAGTTGGGTTAAGTTACTCAGAAGGAAATTAATACTTATGCATCCATTAACAAATCACCCTGTCCAGTCAACTCTGTCCAAATCTGACAGCCCTCAGGCTATTGCATCTACTGAGTCGAATGGTAAAGCTCAGGACATTCCTGCCTGTTTACGGCAATTTCCTGATTCCGAAGAGGGCCCGGGGCGCTCTCTGGATAATCGTCAAATAGCTTCTCTAACCTCTTGTTCCGTAAAGACAGAGCGTAAACAACCAAAGGTGCAGTTTCAGGAAAATGATTTATTGCTCGTTTATCCTTGCAATTCAGTTGACAGAGGCACTCCCAGTCTGGATTTGAAAATTAATCCAGAAGAGCTTAAAAACAATCTTTATAAACGCATAAGTGAATTTTTGTATGAGGAATGGGTAGAAAATAGAAGAAAAAGTCCTCCTACTCAGGAGGAAGAAAAGTCACTGACTGATTCAATCTTGGCAAGACTGCCTGCAGAACTGACTGAGTTTCTGAACAAAGACTGGTCCGGTAAAGAGTGGTTTGCTCCCGATGAGTATCAAGCCTTAGCGAGGTTCCATAGCGCAATCATTTTGCTTGGAAGCGATGATTTGGAATACCTGAATGGCGAAAAGGAAAAGGAATTTAAACAATTTTTTATAAAGGCGTGTTTACCCTTGCGTGCTGGCTGGAGCGAAGACGAAATAGAACTCATAGAGTTTTGGTTGAATGAGGAATTACAGAATTGTCAGTGTTATCCTGATCCTCAACGGATGAACGAATACATTAAAACGTGTCATTATGGCATATTAAAAGCCGACTGTGTGACGGTCTGTGATGAATGCATTTTTCGTGTTATTGAAAACTGGAAAACCTATGAACGCTTTAAAGTGCTGATGAATCAGGGGGAAGGATTACCGTAACACAGTTAACCTTTCAGGTGGTCTATCTATTGAACTTTTCATAAGACCCTTTGACTGACTTATCAGAAATCAGCCGAGGGCAATCAGGCTCTGCTTGATTCCTCCGATCAGTGTTTATGAGCATCTTGATAAGTCAGGTACTTACATTCAGGAGAGGCGACAACTATTCTGGTGCAGGGGGGATATCCTGGCGATAAACATGCCAGCAAAGCATCTCCAATTTATTATTTTCTACTTCACATTTGATACTTTCGAAAATTCTGCCAACTTCCTCAAATAAGCCATTACTAATGTGCAAATTAAAGATTTCATCTGGCCAGAAATTACAAGGACATTTGAGTATTCGCTGTTGTTGCTGACGTGTAATTTTGTTGATCGAATCCAGATAACTATCCCGCTGTTCAGGCAGTTTTGCCAGCAACTGGTTTAACCGGTAAATAACACCATTTTTTGAATTCATTTCCGCTGCTTTCGCCTGACGAAGAGCCTTTGCCTCATACGTCTCGAGCAAAATCCTGTTTACGAATGCATGGTAATGTTTGGTGTACACGAGTTCCGGCGGAATATAACGTTGAGGTGAGGATTCGTATGCATCTTCGGTGGCCAGGACAAAGCAGCCGGGATTGTTTTTTATGAGTGTTTTGAAATGGACAATTTTATACGGGTTGACGGTGTTAACTGTTCAATATGTCTTGACTCAAAGAAATGCGAAATCATTCACCTGACATGCGGGCATGCATTTGGCAGATCGTGCCTACTGAACAGGTTGGAAAGTCATAACCAAAAAACCTGCACTCTCTGTCATAAACAACTAACTGATAATGATATAAAAGAGATAAAAGCTATCCCATTGCCTGAACGTTTGGTAATTATTTCGAAAAAAATGATTAAACTGTTTTGGCCCAGCTATTTTGACGAATAATCGCTCGGCTGTTGTTCCATTGATGATTGTCGTGGCTGATGCAGCATATGGCGAAAGAAATGAGTCCCGTACCCCATAAACCTTGCTTATTCTGACAGTTGCCGTTAAAACATCAGTGTTAACACATCAGCAATATCTCCTGCTCTTCCAGTTTTGTTAAAATCCCGCCTTTTGACTCTATAAGAACCTTGGTTTGTTCAAATTCAAACTGCTCGTGGAACTGAGCCAAAAAAAGATACTTACAGATTCATAAATATTGCATTCCTTCTCTTTCAGGTTTTCCATAGAGGCTGAAATATGCGATGTAGGGATTATGGCATGGTGAGCTGTTACGTTTGAACTTATCGCTGCGTTTGAACAATTTCAGCAGGAGGTGGATTTAACCAGGGAAGTCCTCCTGGGAAGACAATGGCCCCCTGAGGGGCTGTCCGGGGGAGGGTAGGTCTGCCTCTTAGGGTGGACATTACCATTTTCAATGGCTTTCGGATGGAACCACGAAAGTCACGTAGAGCACAAAGAAGAGATTTTCTTTTCCTTCGTGGTCTTTGTGTCCTTCGTGGTTCCATCTTTAACTTCCCGAAGAGGGAGTAGCCGCTTAATGCCTACCCTGAGTGGTCTGCCTACAGGGCATCACTGACTTCTTTTTCGGGGGTTAACATACAGCGGCAGAGAAATCAGAAGCAAGCTTAGCAGTAACACCGGCCAGGAGCCGTACATCATAAATGGTGTCTGACCCTCGCGAACCTCCGCGGTTGCTGACAAAACGCCATGGGTAAAGCGCGGAATGGTTTTTACCACACGTCCCTTTTCATCAATCAGGGCGGTAATGCCGTCATTGGTGGCCCGGATCATAAAGCGCCCGGTTTCCAGCGCTCGCATCCGGGCAATCTGGAAATGCTGGACAGGGCCAATGGATTTGCCAAACCAGGTATCGTTGCTGATGGTAATCAGCAGCCCACTCTCTTGCGCCATTTGTACGACAAAGTCCGGGTAGACCACCTCATAACAAATATAAGGGGCAATGGTTACCTCGCCCGCCTTGAGTAAGGGTTGTTCTGAGTCTCCACGGGAGAATTCGGACATGGGCAGGTTAAAGAAATCAATCAACCCGCGCAGCAGGGACTCCATGGGAACGTACTCACCAAATGGCACCAGCTTCTGCTTGTCGTAGCGGCCAGGGCCCTCTGAGGGTAAATAGCCTTCTCCCAGAGACAGAATACTGTTGAAGTAACGGGTTTCGCTGCCAGCATTATCATCCACTGGCATGCCAAGAATTAAAGTACTGTTATTCTGACGAGCCATTCTGTCCAACTGAGCCATCAAGCCCCGGGCACGGTTATAAAACAGTGGAATGGCATTTTCCGGCCAGATAATCAATTCCTGCTGCCATTGGTCTTCACTCAGGCCAATGTAATTAATGATGGTGGTGTGAATAAAGTCAGGGTCCCACTTCAGGTTTTGGGGGATATTTCCCTGTACCGCGCTGAAGGAGATATCGCCGGTTTTTTCTGTCCATGCAATGTTGTTGAGCGGCCACGAAAGTCCCCAACATACCAGGGCGATGAATAAAGCAATAATATTGGGTGTTCGCTGCTGTTTAGCCGGAATAATCAGGGCAAACAACAGGCAGGCTGTGGCTACCATCAGCAGGCTTAAGCCATAGGTTCCGATAACGGGAGCCAGCGCAGCAAAGGGCCTGTCCAGAAGTGCATAGCCTGATAACAGCCACGGAAAGCCAGTCAGCAACCAGCTGCGCACCCACTCAAACAGCACCCAGATTCCTGAAAATATCAGTGCCTGCTGCCAGGGTGGCAGTGCCCCGGCTTGTCGCTGGTTAAGCCAGCTGTAAAGCAGGAAGACCGGCATGATCATCAGGGCGGAAATGCCCAGGACAAAAAGCCCGGTCAGCAGTCCGGCCAGCATGGGGGAAGCAGCCCCAAATTCATGAATACTGACGTATATCCACGATGTGCCGACCCCAAACATCCCGACACCAAAAAGAAAACCGCACATTGTTGCGGTCTTGATGGGTAATGTTCGGGTCAACAGAAAGATAATGGCAACAGCCAGCATGGGAACTGGCCAGAAGTCAAAAGGGCTGAAGCCCAGGGGCATGGCCGCACCCGCGGCCAGCGACAGCAGGTAGCGCACAACCTGAAGAGATGAACGGGACGTCGCAGCAGGCATCAGCAGGGGGTTACCCGCAACAGTCGAATCCGACGACCATCGGCGTTCAGTACATCAAAGCGGAAACCGGAAATTTCCACGGATTCATTGCGGGTTGGCATATGACCAAACTCCTGCATGACGATGCCACCAATGGTATCAAACTCATCATCCGGGAACCTGGTGGCAAACTGCTCGTTAAAGTCTTCAATGGGCGTCAGCGCTTTGACAATAAACGCGTGTTCAAGGTCATCCGCCGGTTTGATAAAGGTATCTTCATCAACATCGGTTTCATCCTCAATATCACCAACAATCTGCTCAAGCACATCCTCAATGGTGACCAGTCCGGCCACTCCACCAAATTCATCAATAACGATAGCCATGTGGTTACGGTTGGTGCGAAACTCCCTGAGCAAAACATTCAGGCGTTTGCTTTCCGGGATAAAAGTCGCTGGTCGTAAATGGTTCTTGATATTGAATTTGCCCGCGGTGTTAAGAATCAACGGCAGCAAATCCTTGGCCAGCAGAATACCGATAACTTCATCTTTGGTATCGCCGATAACCGGGAAGCGGGAGTGGGCCGACTCTATCACCTGGGGCAGGAACTCTTCCGGGTTCTGGTCTTCATCCACACAGACCATCTGGGAGCGGGGGATCATGATTTCACGAACCTGCATGTCCGCGACCTGAACAGCGCCTTCGATGATGCTCAGCGCTTCATCATCCAGCATGCCCCGGCTTCCGGCATCTCTTAGTATGCCCAGCAGCGCGTTGCGGTCTTTGGGGTCCTGGTGAAATATGCTGGTCAGTTTGTCCATCCATGATGGTGACGGATGATCTTCCGTCGAATGGTCGTCGCTCATTGCCCTCTGTCTTCACGGCTATGCCCACCAAGAGGCTCCCGGTGGGCGGTTTACTGATGAATGTGTTAAACGCGATCCAAAGTCTGTCAGGATTACTCTCTGT
The DNA here is from genome assembly GCF_017744175.1 of Thalassotalea sp. G20_0. Classification (NCBI taxonomy): domain Bacteria; kingdom Pseudomonadati; phylum Pseudomonadota; class Gammaproteobacteria; order Alteromonadales; family Colwelliaceae; genus Thalassotalea; species Thalassotalea sp. G20_0. The sequence continues at coordinate 83,501 of NZ_JAGHQV010000002.1, forward strand.
CCTGATAGGGATCAGGATAGCCGAGCTGACCAAGAATTTCCGTCTCCAGAGACTCCATTTCTTCGGCTTCCTGATCGTCAATGTGATCGTAGCCAAGCAAGTGAAGTGTGCCATGAACCATCATATGAGCCCAGTGGGAATTGAGATTTTTTTTCTGCTCAATAGCTTCCTGCTCAACAACCGGGACGCAGATAATCAAATCACCCAGTAATGGCAACTCCAGTTCGGCAGGAAGATCGGAAGGAAAGGACAGTACATTGGTCGGCCCTTCCTTGCCCCGCCATTGCCGATTCAGCTCGGCACCTTCATCTTCATCGACGATCAGGAGGCTGATTTCAGCTTCCTGACGGTGCTGGCCAACGGCAGCAGCGGCCCACTTTTCCAGATCACTCTGTTCGGGAAGCTGTGTGCTGCGGCTGTTAATCATCACATCGATATGAACCGAGGCCATTATTGTGCGCCTTTGGGTGATGAAGAGCCTTCAGCTGGTAAAGAGCCCTCAGCGGGTAAAGAGCCCTCAGCGGGTAAAGAGCCTTCAGCCGGATGAGAGCGAGCAGATTGATGAGCAGAAGGTTGCTTACCCTGTCGGAAATGCTTTCCTGTTGACTGCTCCTGGGTCAGTTTGTCGAAACGGTCATAGGCCTGCACGATCCGTTGTACCAGGGGATGGCGTACCACATCCTTGGCGTTAAACCAGGTAAAGCCGATACCGTCAACCCCTTTGAGGACTTCAATGGCACTGGCCAGACCGGAGCGTGTCCCCCGGGGCAGGTCAACCTGGGTGATATCACCGGTAATCACTGCGGTAGAGCCAAAGCCGATACGGGTCAGGAACATTTTCATCTGCTCCTGAGTGGTATTCTGGGACTCATCAAGAATAATAAATGAATTATTGAGTGTACGACCCCGCATATAGGCCAGTGGGGCAACTTCAATAACATTTTTCTCTATCAGTCGGTCAACCCGCTCAAAACCCAGCATTTCATACAGGGCATCGTAGAGAGGCCTGAGATAAGGATCGATTTTCTGGGACAGGTCGCCAGGCAGAAAGCCCAGTTTTTCCCCCGCTTCCACCGCAGGACGCACCAGCAGGATGCGACGGATCTGTTCTTCTTCCAGGGCCTGTACCGCAGCAGCAACGGCCAGGTAGGTTTTCCCGGTGCCCGCTGGGCCAATACCGAAATTGATATCGTGCTGCAGAATCGACTTTACATAACTTTGCTGGTTAGGCCCCCGGGGCGTGATCAGGCCTTTACGGGTACGCAGAGAGATCAGCTTGTCTTCGGGTTCTTCGTGTATCCACTCAATGGCCGATTCCTGCAGGAACAGGTGAACCGTGTTCGGGCTGAGGGGGTCGTCCTTACCGGTTTCTCTGAACAGTCGCCTGACTACTTCGCCCGCTACCTCAGCACGGCCATTTTCACCATGGATGGCAAAGACATTACCGCGATGACGGATGGTGACGCTGAGACGTTCTTCGATCTGTTTCAGGTGCTGGTTGAATTGCCCACAGAGTTCGGCGAACCTCTGTGGCTCATCAGGCTCAAGAGAGAAGCGGCAGACGTTTTGATCAGTGGCGTTATGGCCAGAGGCGTTGTTACTTCCGGAAGAGTCCTGTCCTTGTGTTTTGGTATTCAAAGTCAGTGTTTAGCCTTTACTGCAAGTGGATTCAGGTAAGATATTACGATGGTCTCTGAATGTAAGCCAGTCAGGATTCCCTCTGAGAAAAAGAGGCATTACGCCTCTTCTTCTCAGGCCACGCTGTCCAGTTCGGAACTGATCAGCGTGCCACGCAGAGAGTGCGGCAACGCTTCAACAATCTCGACATCCGCAAAGTGGCCAATCAGGCGAGGGTCGGCACACTGGAAATTCACTACCCGGTTGCACTCGGTACGCCCTGATAATTGCCCCGGATCTTTCCTGGAATAACCGGTCACCAGAATCTTCCGGGTGCTGCCAACCAGACGACGGCTGATCTGAATAACCTGCTGATTAATGCGGTTCTGCAAAATCTGCAGGCGTTGTTTCTTCACTTCCTCGGGAACATTGTCTTCCATATCGGCTGCGGGAGTACCGGGGCGCTTGCTGAAGATAAAACTGAACGAGGCGTCAAAGCCCACTTCCGCAATCAGGTTCATGGTGTCTGCAAAGTCCTGATCGGTTTCTCCCGGGAAGCCGACAATAAAGTCTGAGGAGAGCTTCAGGTCAGGGCGTATAGCCAGCAGCTGTCGTATTTTCTTCAGGTAGTCTGCTGCGGTGTGCTCCCGTTTCATCAGTTGCAGGACCCGGTCAGAGCCACTCTGTACCGGCAGGTGCAGATGGCTGACCAGCTCGGGAACTTCGGCGTAGACATTGACCAGGCTGTCTGAAAACTCCAGTGGGTGAGAGGTGGTAAAGCGGATACGGTCAATCCCGTCAATGGCAGCCACCACCGTGATCAATTCTGCCAGGTCACAGACCGTACCATCGTGTTTTTCACCACGATAGGCGTTGACGTTCTGCCCCAGCAGGTTGATTTCCCGAACGCCTTTTTCCGCCAGGCCATAACATTCAGCAATAACGTCATCCATGGGGCGGCTGATTTCCGCACCACGGGTATAAGGAACGATGCAGTAAGTGCAGTACTTGTCACAGCCTTCCATAATAGAAACAAACGCCGTTGGACCATCCACACTGGGTTCCGGCAAACGGTCAAACTTTTCAATTTCCGGGAAGGTAACGTCCACTACGGGAATATGGTTGGCCCGGCTGGCATCAATCATTTCCGGCAAACGGTGCAGGGTCTGTGGGCCAAACACCACATCAACCTGGGGGGCCCGTTTACGGATCTCATCACCTTCCTGACTGGCAACGCAGCCGCCAACGCCGATGATCAGGTCCGGGTTTTTCTCTTTCAGTTTTCGCCAGCGACCCAGCTGGTGGAACAACTTTTCCTGGGCTTTTTCCCGCACGGAACAGGTGTTTACCAGCAGGACATCCGCCTCTTCCGGATTGTCCGTCAGCTCCAGGGTATGGGTTTCGCCGAGCAGATCAGCCATACGGGCGGAATCGTACTCGTTCATCTGGCAACCATGGGTTTTGATATACAGTTTTTTGCTCATTTCACACTTTACTGGCTTGTGCCGGGAGGCTGTCCGGGAATAGCCAGCCCTGCAGGCGTTATTCCCGGACAATCTCCTGGGGGGCTCAAACCTTCAGCGAGGCTAAGCCTGTTGTTCATAAACCGGGCATTATAGCTACCCTGCACCATGGAGGATAGTCAAGGATGAGCCCGGTTAAACCGTGATTGCATAGATTGTATTGTGGTCATTGCAGAGTTCGGGCGTGGGATGACGAATGATCGATCCGGTCAGATTTGTACATTCCAGTGTATTTAAGCAAACCATTGCGGTCAGGCTTTGTGTTATGATCTGCGCCCTGAAATCCTATGGTCAGCTCAAGCCGTAAAACGTCTGGGCAGAATTAACGTGGTACTAGAACCTAATGGCGAAAACCCCCATTTTCCGTGTGATTTTTCAAAATCAGGGCGAAGTGTTTGAAATCTACGCCCGACAGATCTTCCAGAGTGAACTCTGGGGCTTCATTGAGGTTGAGGAGTTTGTCTTCGGTGAGCGCAGTCAGCTACTGGTTGACCCGGGCGAAGAGAAACTGAAGGCAGCTTTTGAAGGCGTAAAACGCAGTTACATTCCACTGAATACCATTATTCGTATTGATGAGGTGGAAAAAGAGGGAACCGGCAAGGTTTCCGAAGCACAGGGTGATAATGTCCGCCCCTTCCCCGTGATGCCCCATATTCCCAGCAGGGACTGAACTTCACCGCTGGTTAGGCAGTCTTATGCACAGCTCGCATCCATGGCATCAGCACTGCCATCCTCTGGCCTGTGCCGGTAGTGGGGGGATATTATGGATTCACTGTCAGATTCTCTTAAGTCACTGGAAGTTGGCAGTGCTGTCCCCGGGGACAGTGATGCGATGTCTGCTTCTGGTTCTGCCCCAGCCATAGTATGGGGACGGGAGTTGGCAGTGGTTAATGTCTCATCACCGGCATGTTCAGGGCTCCCTGATGCTACGCTCCCTGACGCTGCTCCCCACACGGCTGCAACCGTTGTTGCTGATCATGGCCCCGGGCTGTTAATGGGAAATCCGGTTAACAGCGAAAAGAACAACCATTTATCGAGCCGGGAAAAAGTGGTCGCGGTAATGTCCGCCTTTGGTACATCGCACCCCTTCGATAGCCGGGCGATAATGCACATTTTAGCTGAATGCATTTGTGATGAAGAAGATCAACTGTCTCCCTTCGTCAGTAATGGTAAGAAATGCAATTTTCTGTTGTCAGGATTTCTGGCTTTTCAATATGCCGGGGAGCCTGAAGCCACTGAACCCATCCTGGCAAAGCTTAAGAATATTGATAAGGATTTTCTCGACCTTTATCTCAGGGCTGTTGAGCTATATTTGCTGATTTCCGGACAGTCACCATCTTCTATGGATTATGAGCAGGTGCAGGAGCTTGCTCAGTTGGTCCGGGAGACTGAATTTTTTCCCGCCGCCTGGCTGCTGGTGAAGCTGAGTTGTAATACGGATAAGCTGCTGCTGGTTTCACCCTTTCTTATCCCGCGTCTGCTGGTCCCGTTCCTGAATCGGAGCAATGAAATGATTATGTTGGAACGGACTTTTGCCCGGGAGCTGATGGATGTATTCACTACCCTCCTCAAGCTGACTAACAAAAACTTCAATAGCTGTCTTGAAAAAATGACGCCACGGGACTTGTTTATGATGGATTTGGGGGGGCTGTTAATGGGTGCTAACACCAAACCTGAGTTCAAACCATTTGCTGACTATCCGGAAGTGCTGAGGCAGATCATTACTTTGGACTGGAGTGACATTATTCGTTCCCGACAGGAAGGAGGCAGGCTCGAACTTCGCTCCAGGCGCAACCGCTATAACCATAACGATCTCAAGCAAGTGTTTGAGGAATCGGGGGCGAAGTTGCGGGTATCGAAAGGCACAATAAATAATCTGCTTGGCGGGGTATTCAAGGATGCAGGCAAGGGGGATACGAGAAGAAAACTATATAAGTACTTCGAGCAACATCTTGAGGCGAAGGAGTCACGCTTTGTCATTGGGCTCATGAAGTTGACCAAAGGGCTAATGTACCTTTGTTCCACAGGGTTTGAAAAACATCCCCTGATCGCCCTTATACATCTGGCTAATGCGGCAGACAGTGGCTTGTCCCCGCTGCTGCTCAAAGATGCGGGTGATATTAACCTGGGTTTTGGTCGGTTTGAAAAGTCCCGGGAACTGTATCAACAGCTGCGCAGCTTACCCGGTTTGCCAGAGTCCCTCGGGCGAAGGCTGGATTCATTAATTGAAATCTGTGAGTTAAATATTCCTGCCGTAACCAGTACTGCGGCGTCAGATGCTGTTAAAACGCCGGTTGTCGTTGAAGCTGACAGCACGAAAAGCAGGAAAAAAAGAAAACCACGTCAGCGCAGCAGGACCGAGTTCAGAGGGGACGTGGTTGCCCCGAAGCAGCGCAGCCCGGATACGGAGCAAACACCTGAAGTTTCCCGGCTGGTTGAGCCGAGGCATTTGCCGTCGGTGTCTGATTTGCCTGAACAATCAGATTCTGAAGACAGCGCACATCCGGATAAGCCCCCGGAAACGGTACAGGTAGACCAACTTTCACCTGTTACACCTTTGAGGCCAGCGCCTGAGAAGGTGGCCGGGACAACGGCCCCACGGCAGCTGTTTATGCCAAGGGAGGGACGCTTCAGCGATAGTGATTTGATGGTTCAGAAGTTTATTCGGGAGATTAATGCCCATCGGAACAAAAGTGATCTTGTCAGTGAGAAGTTGTGTATTGAACAGTGGCTGATGCAGGACCGGGTCTATGGGCGTGTTTGCGAAGATGCAGCCTGGTTCTATTTGCGGCAGTGTATTTTTCCCGAGCAGATGAACGCGGTCATCCTGGCCGGTGACAAGCTGAATCATGAGAAGGAGGCAAAATGGCAAATGCTGCACTTTGCCCTGGATTGGGTCTCCCGGGCCATGGCCTGTTACCTGGTACAGCCCATAGAGAAGCGTATCCTCAGTGGCCGGTTGCAGGAGATGCTGATTCAGCGGCACCATCAGAACCCGGAGCAAAAAAAGGACGCTGAGGCCTGCAAGCGCCTGCGTTCCGGATGCTCCGGTTTTGGCCATGTTTTTTCTGAGTTGAGTGGCCTGGTCAGCAGCCACAAGCTAAGAAAAATTTATGATGACAAGGGGCATGAGTTTTTTGCGTTAAAACGCATTGCCGATCCTCTGTATTACCTGTGAGCGTGATATTGCTTTGGTTTCCGGCTTGATAAGGCTCAGGCCGATAGTTGCTTGTCGTTTTGATACCGGTTTTTAAAGAGCAGATACAGGCCGCTGCTCAACAGCAGGTTGCCCAGTCCAATCAGGTACCGGAATAAATCCAGTCTCAGATAGCCAGCCAGTGTGCCTTCAGTACCGATGATCAGCGCGCCGGTAAAATAGCTGGTAACAGAAGCGATGATCAGCCACTTCGGACCGGACTCCACCGATGAACGCAATAGCAGAAATGACGCGAAAATCAGCAGCACGGCCATTTGCAGGTCACGGTAAATAATGTCTAAACCGTACCACCGACAGACTTCGTAAACCACGCACACACCCAATATCAGCCTGCCCCAGGCGGCCCGACTCCAGCTGCTGACGCTAACGCCAAGACAGGTGGCAATGCCGGTCAGAGGCGGCGCAAGAAACATGGCAGCATTCACCAGCATATCGTGGGGGCCTGACCATGCGCTGGAGATACCATAACGTACGCTACCAGTGATGGATGCCAGTGCCATTAGCAGGAATCCCAGCAATGCAGCAGTGGCAGAAAAGCGATGAACGTCAGCGAAACTCTTTTGCTGTGCCATAAGAAAAACAGCAAAAAGGCAGGCAAAGGCCAGCACGGCATCAGAAATAGCCAGAGAACTCATTGTTTGCAAAATTGCTTAACCAGTCATTTAATAAAATACTCCAGAGATCAGGCTTCCGGGCTCAGGATAATCGGGCGAATGCTTTCTCTGCCGCACTCCATGTAGCGTCCAGCTCTGCCTGACCATGGGCTATGGATATAAATCCTGCCTCAAATGCTGAGGGTGCCAAGTATACGCCATTATCCAGCATACCATGGAAGAATTTGGCATAGCGCCCGGTGTCACAGGCCATCACTTTGGTAAAGCTGTCTATGGTATTGTCGGCATGATTCTGGTCGGTAAAAAATAGACCAAACATGCCGCCTACCTGGGATGTGGTAAAAGGAATACCGGCGGCTTCTGCTTTTTCTCTGAGACCTTGCAGAAGTAACGCGGTTTTCTCCGTCAGGGATTCGTGAAAGCCGTGGGTAGACAGATTTTCCAGTGTGGCCAGACCGGCAGCCATGGCCAGCGGGTTGCCCGAGAGTGTTCCGGCCTGGTAGACAGGACCCAGTGGTGCCAGATGCTCCATAATCTCCCTGCGACCACCAAAAGCACCCACGGGCAGACCACCGCCAATAATTTTACCCAGTGTCGTCAGATCCGGTGTTACGCCGTAATAGGCCTGGGCACCACCCAGTGCAACCCGGAAACCGGTCATGACTTCATCAAATATAAGAACAGTGCCGTATTCATCACACAGCTTGCGCAAGCCTTCCAGAAAACCGGGAACGGGTGGAATGCAGTTCATGTTGCCAGCCACCGGTTCAATGATGATACAGGCAATTTCATCGCCTGCCTGCTGGAAGGTTTCTTCCACCTCGGCAAGGTTGTTGTAGGTCAGGGTAATGGTTTTTTCCGCCAGCGCAGCGGGCACTCCCGGTGAATTGGGCACCCCCAGGGTCAGGGCACCGGAACCTGCTTTTACCAGCAGGGAGTCGGAGTGGCCGTGGTAGCAGCCTTCAAACTTGACGATTCGGTCACGACGGGTAAAACCCCGGGCCAGACGAATGGCACTCATGGTCGCTTCAGTACCGGAGTTGACCATGCGCAGCAGCTCCATGGAAGGTACCATCGCCCGTACCATCTTGGCGAGGCGGGTTTCCAGCTCCGTGGGTGCACCAAAGCTCATGCCAGCCAGGGCCTGATCACGCACGGCAGCGATCACATCCGGGTGGTTGTGGCCGAGGATCATGGGACCCCAGGAGCCGATGTAGTCAATGTATTCCCTGCCATCCACATCATAAAGATGCGCGCCACGGGCTTTTTTAAAAAAGATGGGCTTGCCGCCAACTCCTTTAAATGCTCTGACCGGTGAGTTTACTCCCCCGGGGATGACCGTCTGGGCATCGTCAAAAAGTTGTTCAGAACGAGACATGGTGGCAATTCCTTAACATAGGCTGTGCGGCTTAAACCCGGGGTTTTGGCCGCTATTCTTTATTGTGCAACTGTGGAAGGTTAAACAGCTTTACGCTGTGTATCGTTAAACAGAGCTATAAAATTCCGGGCTCGATCCCGAATATTCTGTGCCGCAAACAGGTTATTAACGACGGCAACCATATCAGCACCGGCAGAAATCACCTCAGACGCATTGTCCGTGGTAATGCCGCCAATGGCGACGATGGGCAGGTCAAACATTTCCCGTGCCTGTGACAGAATGGCAAGCTCGGCATTTTTAGCATCGGGTTTGGTTCGGGAGGGGAAAAACTTGCCAAAGGCAATATAGTTGGCACCCTGTTCAACAGCCGCTTTTGCCTTTTCCAGAGAGCCCTCACAGCTGATGCCGATAATGGCATAATCACCCAGCCGGGCTCTGGCATCGGCAATACTGTCATCCTGCTGGCCAAGGTGAACGCCGTCGGCTTCCACATCAAGGGCCAGCTCAACGTCATCGTTGATGATCAGCATGGCCTGGTACTGATGGCAGAGAACCTTCAATGCCCCGGCCTGTCGCAGTCTTTTACTGGAATCAAGGCTTTTATCGCGGTATTGCAAGATTTTCATACCGCCCATCAGAGCCTGCTCTACCGTTTCGAACAGTATTCTGTCATCAGGTTGCAGTTGACTATCGGTAATACCGTACAGGCCGTGAAATCGATGCATGGTCCATACCCAATTATTAAATATTCGGCAGATTATACCAGTTTATCGTCCTTGTCTTTAATGGACGTTCATTATTAACCATAAGACCAGTATTCATCATATTCCGTGGAAAAAAATGTGTTCTAACAAACATCAGGTTTGCCCGGTAACGCATCAGAATCGATGGCAACACTCTCACTTATTGTTGAGCTATCTTCGCTGGCTTCAGGGTGGGCTTCACCCACTGAGCAGAGAATGCCGGCAACCGTATTGCCAACAACATTGGTGACCGTGCAGCCAGCATCGGTAATCCGGTCAGTCGCCAGAATAATCGCCATGGCTTCAACGGGTAGCCCCATGGTGTGTAACAGTACTCCGGTGGAGACTGCTGCACCGCCGGGTATACCGCCAGTAGCAACGGCCAGAAGGAAGGTGGTGAAGCCCATGGTGCCCATTTCCAGAAGGCTCAGGTCAATATGCCAGGCATTGGCCACAAACAGGGCGGCAACGCTCATATAGATAGCAGAACCGGACATATTAATGGTGGCTCCCAGGGGAACCGTGAAACCGGCGATATGTGCCGGGACCTGGAACTTTTCGATCAGTGTCTGATAAGTAATGGGGATGGAGGCGTTAGAGCTGGCGGTAGAAAGGGCAAAAATGACCTGCTCACGGGTGTGACGGATAAACACCAGCGGGGAACGTTTAATCACCAGCCCAATCAGCACCGGATAAATAACAAACAGCCAGAGGCACATAATGAGCAGGCAGGTCAGCACATAGGACAACACACTTAAAATGCTGCTGCCGTTTAGTGTGGCAGCCAGTTTGGCGGTCAGAAAGAAAACCCCGATAGGAGCCATGCTCATCACCATGCCAATCAGTTTCATCATCACGCTGTTGGCCAGGGAAATAGCATTGCTGACACTGTGGGTTTCGTGGTTTTCCAGTTTCTTTATGGCAATCCCGGTAATGATTGCCATAAACAGGATTTGCAGAATATTGCCTTCTACCAGCGCCTGAAAGGGGTTCACTGGGACCACGTTAATAATCATATTCAGCAGTGAGGGGAGTTCAGACTGGCCAGAGCGAACCAGTTGGTCAACGTGGCCAAGATTGGCACCGGTCCCCGGTGCCACCATCAATGTAATAACAATGGCTGACAGGATGGCAAAAAATGTATTGCCCAGATAGATGCCAAAGGTTTTAACCCCCAGTCTACCGACCTGGGTGATGTCGTTAATGCTGCACACAGCGTGGGCTATGGAGACAAAAATAAGGGGGACAACCAGCATTTTTATCATTGCCACGAACATCACACCAACGGCATGAAAGAGGCCACTGACCAGGTATTTCTGGATAATACCTTCGGGGGAGGCAGCCAACTGGATGATGATGCCAGCGGCCATTCCCAGTATCAGGGCAATCAGTATTTGAGGGGCTAAATTTTTCTGCATCATACATTCTCCTCTCAATATGAAAGTGAAACGGCTCTGCTGACTTATGCCCCCTTACTTAATTGGAACGCTTTATCAGTAACAAGTTCCCGACAAAGATGAAAAAATGCTATTTCCTTATGGTAAATCCTTATTTTAGTTGAAAATTATCGGATTTCCTGAAGCCGTGATCAGGGCCGGATTTGCTCAATCGAAGGCATAACCAGCCAGTTTCAGGCGAGTAGGGGGTGCTTTTGATGTCCCTCGGCAACGTATTTCAGCTCTTATTCGCTGCTAATGTTGCCAAGGTACTTTTGTGAAAGTTTTGGAGGTCAGGCATGTTGTCACCATGCCTGGATATCAGCGCTGAGGTTTCGCAAGCCCTGGCCTGAGAATGTTGAAACGGCTTATGCCGTGGAGAAAATCATCCGTGATGCTGATGCTGTGCCTGCTACCATGGCTATTTTGCACGATCGTATGACATCATTCCTGTCAGCAGCAGATATTGACTACCCTGTTACTTGATTACCAGATTTCCGGCTTATTCATCGCCTCGACACAGTGTGGTTTACCAGCGATTGGCTCAATCTCCTTACTAACCAGCGACTGGCCTAACCAACCTTCCGGATGGGACAACGGCAGTGGTGCTTTGATCACGGCTTCACTGACAGGCGCAAAACCTGTTCGACAGTAGTAATCAGGATCACCATAGGTGAATACCAACTCTGTGCCATTGTCTTTTAATGTACGCAGGCCAAAGTGGATCAATGCCTGACCGGTACCTTTACCCTGGTAATCAGTGCCGACAGCAACCGGCGACAGTAGAAAAGCATCAATACCACTGTCAAACGTTAACCGGGAAAAGATAATGCAGCCTGCAACCTGTTCGCCAGGTTGTCGGCTATGGTCCAAGGCAACAAAAACAAACAGGTCGTTGTCGCCTGTTGTCTTCATTACCTCATAAGCGAGGTTGCCGACTATTGCTCCTTCCGTCTCGCTTTCCGAGTCAGTAAATGTCCTGGTAAAGAGATGTCTGATCTCGTCAATGTCACCCGGATTGTAAACTGAAAACTCCACAATGCCTCCAAATTAATTACAGTCTGTCTCTTGTGCTACTCTGAGACTTTCGTGATCCTGAGGAAAAAAATAATGAACATCAGCATTTCTTATACGCCTGCTACTCTCGGGCAGCAAGCTGAAACACCTAACCTGGTAAAAGCACTTACAGGCTATGGCATGTTCGCAGGGTTTCTTATTTGCATTAAAAAAGTCCAGGATCCAGGATTGGTGACGTTGGCTGCTTCCAGTGCGGTTGGCGCAGGCCTGGGTTACTTATGTGGGTATTCAATTCACCATTCATTATTGGCGGTTGTTGATGGTGTGCGAAATGTTACCAATGGTTTGAATGCGTTGTTCCCGGGTGCGGATAATCACACCGTTACTCCCACAGCAACCTCAATCAATCAGTGGTTAGAAACCAACGATCAAGATAATAACGTCAGGTTATCTAATAATCCCGGCAACGCCGTTGCCCGCCAGACATTGAGTCGACGGCACAGTGTTTAACGGTTGTGTCACATCCTGAAGGCACCGGTATATGTCTCCAGGGCAGAGAGTGTGCATTGTAGGGGTGTCGGCCTTTTTTGTGCTAACGTTCTACAGCGTTGCAACTATTTTTTTGCACAGTTTTTTTAAAGTGATTAATTCATCAAGGTCAAGCTGGATTTTACATTTCATTTTCCCACAACACCATCATCACCAGATATTGGGCATACGTCAGATCCAGCTTATTTTAAGTCTGGGGCTGTCCTGCCCAAAAGAAATGGGTGGTACTGGTGCGGCGGCGAATCCTGAGCAGCTGTTTGCCGCGGGTTATGCTGCCTGCTTCTCAAACGCCATTCTTCATGTTGCCCGTGAAAGCAAAGTGGCTTTGCAAGCTGCCCCGGTCACATCCGAAGTAGGCATCATTACTTTTCAATGCATTCTGCTACTCAAGTCGGATGATTTATCCACATCCCGGATGAAGCATCATGCAACCTTACAACCATGAATTTGTTATAATTCAAGTATCAATCAAAAAAGATGACAAATTCATGAATTCAGTAAATGTCACGGCTAACCAGTCCGGCTCGAAAGTTGAACTTATCGCTCAATTTTTAGCAACCAAGGCCAGTTCCGGGCAAACCGCATCGGTTTCAACATCTTTTAACCGACAGGTAAAAGCTCAAGTCAAGCCTTATTACCCTGGCATAAAACGTCAGCCCGGCGAAGAAGAGTGTGTCACTCAAGACTTCAGCGAGAAAAGATGCACATTAACCACCCTGGCAAACCAGGTTTCTGGCAGACAGGATCAACAGTTTTCAGGATCGGGTCAGAACAGTCAACGCTACGAGTTTTACCCCTTGGCTGAATGTTATAGGCAAAAATCACAGGCCAGTGAACAGCAGTGTCGGCCGCCCAGTAAAGTAGCCCTGCCGTTAAAAGAAAGAAAAACTTATCGATGTAGATGGGATGGTTGTGGTAAAACATTTACTCGAAACAATAATCTGAAAATACACCAACTTACTCATAAAGGGCTGAAGCCGTTTAAATGTGATGTTGCTGGTTGCGGCAAAGCATTTACCAGGAATTATGATCTGAAAACACACCAATCCGTTCATACGGGGCATAAGCCGTATAAATGTGATTTTGAGGGTTGCAGAAAAGCATTTGCCAGGAGGCCTGATTTAAAAAGACACCAGGTCATTCATGCGGAGCATAAACCGTATAAATGTGATTTTGTGGGTTGCAGAAAAGCGTTTATCTGGAGGCATAGTCTAAAAATACACAAGCGCACTCATACGGGTGAGAAACCACATAAATGTGAGTATATGGATTGCAATAAGAAGTTTTCCACGAGGCAAAATCTGAAAGTACACCAATGCCTTCATACGGGGGAGAGACCACATAAATGTGAGTTTGTGGGTTGTGGCAGGAGATTTATCACAAAGAAAAATATGAAATTACATGAGCGTCATCATTTAAATAAGAGTTCGTGAATTTGGTAAGAGGTTTGCCATGGAGTCAAATCTAAAATAACACTAATGGATTTATAAGGATCAGTCATCATAATTATCCTGGACTTCCCGGGTAAAGTCGTTCCAGTTGATCTTTGGTGTACGCCATTTATAGTTTGTATCAGAGCCATGGTTCTCTGAAGCCCAGGTATCGTATTTCAGGGCACAATCATGCAAGTTAGTAATAGTGTCAGGAATCACCTTGCCCAAGAGGTTGTTAACCAGCCACGCCGGTATGGAACCCTTTGGATCAGAGTGCGAGATAAATATCAGTTTAGTCCCGCCACAATGGGTCGGTATCATGTAATACCCAGTGATAAATGAGCGAGCCCTTACAAACCCTTCCCGCTCAGGACAGTCTGCATGGTCCACGCTGTGGTTCATAATGATATACTCACCGTTGGTAAACTCCATCCAGGAGCGCATGTTGCAGAAATCACGTTTCGAGATCGGCCAAAGGGGTTGCACTGCGTAGTATCCAATGTCATTCCGGGAATCCAGCTGACAGATGTCGCGCCCCTCAACCATCTTCTTGTCCCAGGTTTTGCGGTAGTCTGCATCATGCAGTGTGTTGAACAGCGTTTCGGGATTAATATCGTCCCACTGGACAGTTGCACGGACAATGTTGAATCCGGTGCCTTTCTCACCAGGCTTCAGATCCTCTGGCCTGGACTCCACGAGAAGAGCTTTCTGGCTATCCTCATATACTGTTGTCCACTTGCCATCCTGGCTCCCGGCGAAGTCACGCAGTTTAACGAAGTCGGGTAGTTGCATCAGCTTGTACATCTGCCCCTTTGATTCAACAAAGACAGGGGTAACCGGACACGTTGCAGCGTTCCCATCCGGGGAATGTGTTACCTGAAAACTTTGTGATATTTGCCTGTCTTCTAATGGCTTGTTTGCTGATGTTGTTGCTGGTTCCTGCCTGCCACCCTCAGGTAAGGCTTGAATAGAGTGGGCTACATTTTCTTCTACAGAAACTGAATTAGTATGCCATGTACCGACATCATTTTGATGCTGGGGCCCCGGCCTGCTAATTGATCTACTACTGTATTCATCAAATTGGGGATTACCTTGACATGCTCGCATTTTGTAACCAGACAGTCTTGATCAACTCGCATAATGCCACTATAAAAGCCCAGGAAAAATAAATGTCAAGTCGAGTATAGGTCGGTTTTATCTGCCCTGATTGTCAGATGAATCGTTTTCAGTAAACACTGGCTTCAATTACTTAAAACAAATGAATGTTTGCGATGTTGTGCCTCTTTTATGGCCAGTGCCTCAGGGTAGTTGCTGGTATCGCAGGGAATATTAAACCGGTCTTCCAGGATCTGACACACCTGTTCTGCAATGGCGTAATGAGCCTCTGCACTCGGATGCACACTGTCGCTGTAAAATGCTGTTTTGCCCGGAGTTATCTGAGACAAATGATTGCGGACGGGGTGCCAGCTGTCATCAAATGCCGCATTGTTTAGCAGTTCCCGGGTAATAATGTTGCGCTGCTGTTCAGCCTCTTTTCGCTTTTGTGCAATAAGGGCCTGGCGATCTATTTCAACCTCTCCATCGTCATCTATACCCGGTATTGGAATATTCAGAATAGGGTGCACAAAATCCCATTGTGGATCTTTTCGCAGAATTTCAAACACTTCTTCACCATCAATCTTCATGACACGATAACCAGAGTGCTGAGGAAATGATTCCCTTAGCAGGTTGATTCTCATACTCAGGCTGGCCTTGTATACCCGCCATTTTTCATGCATTTCCTGTCGTTCGGGGGCGTTAAGAAACCTGGGCGTGGAAGTGATATCGGGCAGTGAAAACACGATAACCCGCTGAGCACCTGCTTGCAGCACATTGTAAATATCCTGTGCCTGTTCCTGGGCAATATCGTCAGGTTCCTGCCAGTTATTCAGGAAATCATTACCGCCATTAAAAAAGACCACCAGGGTGTCCGGCAGGATCAGTGGGCTGGAAGTGTCTTTACCGACCTTGCCATTGCGCTCACTCAGATAGGACTGCACAATCAGACCCTCGCAAGGGGGTATAAGGCTGCCCTGAAAGAGCGTGACAACAGCATCCATGACCCCCTCCACAGAACTCAGGAAGGCACCGGGTCTGCCCAGCTTACTTTCAGCACAGAGTACCCAGCTGCCCGCCATGGCCCGGTTATCAAGTTTCACTTTGTGCTGATTCGGGTATGACATCATTCTGACCAGCACCTCGGGCCACATCAAATCCATCTCTCTACCGGTGGTCCACTTCCCTTTTTCGTAGTGCTGGCTGTCCGGCAGGAGAGGGATTTGGTCTGCAAACTGGCTGGTGGTTGACAGTAAGGTCTCTTCAGCCACGGCAGGAATCATAGATAACAGGTCTGCCCTGATAATTTCACCCAGGGCCTCG
Source organism: Thalassotalea sp. G20_0 (assembly GCF_017744175.1). NCBI lineage: Bacteria > Pseudomonadati > Pseudomonadota > Gammaproteobacteria > Alteromonadales > Colwelliaceae > Thalassotalea > Thalassotalea sp. G20_0. Next base: position 99,446 of record NZ_JAGHQV010000002.1, read on the forward strand.
GTCTTATTGGCCAGAAGTCTGCTGATACTTTTGATGGAGGGCATCTGACGGGCAATATAGGAATGCTGAATATTGCGGAGAAAGCGGGTGGTGCGTTGTACCGCCCCCAGCAGTGGGCTGTCCAGCTTCTGTTCCATGTATTCAAGGCCTGCCAGTATGTTCGTCAGCAGTGTTTCCAGCTGGTTCACAGCATGCTCTTCCAACCCGGTCATTAGTCGCCGGATAAAGCTTTGTTCACGTTTTTCTGCCTGAAGTTCTATCCGGTAAAGTGCAAATGTTTGTTTAATATTCCGGATGCTGCTGGCGCGGGAGAAGAACTGGCTCAGATCAATGGGTGGCTCTTCGACCATCGGGTTGAAATCACCCCTCAGGGTTTTCAGCAGATTGAAGGTAGAAAGCGCTGAATCAGGTGTATGAAAATCATCACCATGACTGTCTGAGAGGCTGTCCCCAAATACCAGTAAGGTATGGGGGCTCCATGGCTCAGGTTTGATTAATACAGGACTGCTTATATTCGGTTCATGGTGCGCACTGGTTTGCAGGGAAAACAAAACCAGGCAGCAGGTGATCAGTGTATAGCAACAGTTTTTCATGATCTGGCCCTGACTGAACTACTTACCCATGTTCCTCAATTTTAACCCAATTATCATGATTTACAGGCTGAATCTGATGGCAGTTTTTTATATGAGTAAATAAGTTAGAAGATTGAGAAAAAGATTTAACGCATATCAGGCAAAGATATGGTTTAACCCCTGAGTGGACATTGGCATGTCTTTTTAAACCAGCTTTTTGAGTAAACCTTTTTTTACATATGTGGCATTTGTAGTTTTTTGTAATCAGATGAATCGATCTCTCGTGCAGGCAACGTGCAGCATCAAATCTGAATGTTTCACCACACCCTTTACGGCTACATGTAAATTTTTTGCCCTTTGAGTCTTTTGCCGCTGGATTGCGGCTGGATAACCTTTCCAGCCCGTTAGTTAAATTGTTTGGCTGGGGGGAAGCTAAAGAAACAGGAATTTGTTGATAAACGACAGGGCGAGATTGATCATTGGCCTGAGTATGGGCGACAGGAGCCAAGCCAAGGAGGCCACAAAAACAGACCTGTCGTAAGTTATTGTTAATGCTCAACATAGGATGACTAAATTATTCAATAATACAATAATACCTTGGATCACTTCTCTTTATAAAAGTTCCTTCGCGACAGGCTAAGCCCAAGAGTTTGAGGCTCCATGAGCTGAAATCATTCGTTGAAAGCAGGTTCCACTCCTGCCCGGTAAAGACTCATCCCATGCCGTAATTATTTCGTAGTCAGTGGTTACGGTCTTCTACCTTTTTCAGGACATAGAGGTAGATTCAAGCTCATTATTTTTTGCTTTATTCGATTTCCTTACAAAGGCGGCAGCTTGCTTGGCAGCGATTCTTGCTTGTTCTTTATCACCGGTATTCCTGAGAACTTTGTAGTAAACCTTAATATAAGCCTTCCGTGGCTCGCTCTTTTCGTAAGCTCTCTTGGTAGCCTTCCCTTTCTCGGACTGCCGGTAAGTCTTCTTGACAGCCATCCCTTTGTCGGACTGCTGGTATTTCTTCTTGACAGCCTTCCCTCTCTCGGACTGCTGGTAAGCCTTCTTGACAGCCTTCCCTTTCTCAGATTGTCTGTAAGTTCTCTGGTAATCCTTACCTTTTTTGGACAGTGCGTGAGCTTTCCTGGCAGCCTTCCCTTTCTCGGAATCAAGATAAGCCTTCCGGTACGCCTTTCCTTTTTCGGACTGCTCGTAAGCCTTCCGGTACGCCTTTCCTTTTTCGGACTGCTCGTAAGCCTTCCTGGTAGTCTTCCCTCTCTCGGACTGCTCGTAAGCCTTCCGGCGATCCTTCTCTTTCTCGGACTGTGTCCGGGCTTTGGCAACCTTGATTGTCCCTGATTGCTCGTGAGGTACAGCGAGCGTGAGGGGCCGAGGTTCATCAGAACCGGACGATTCATGTGCTTTAAACTGACTGGTTTCAATTGTAACTTGCTCTTGAGGGTCTTTATGTAATGGATCAACTTTAGCAACTGGACGTGATGATGGCTGAGAAAAAACAGCTAATGAATTTTCCGGAAGTAACTTAAGGGTTATTTGCTCAAAGTTTGTTGTGGATGGTAAATGAGAAATTGAAAAATCACTCAGTGAATGTGGAGCCGGTAGTGTGTCCAGATCTATTACATCCTGATTTAAATACCCATCATAGAATGAATCAGGTGTATGTATAGAGTGGCCAGCCATAGTTGTCTGTGTATCGAAAGGATTATTTGGTATTGAGTGTGCATCCAGAAACTCCTGTAACCATGAGTAGTCAGAAGTGACAATTGAGTCTAAATCGGTTGTGTTCATTGAATTATTGAGTTATTGATATATTGAATTAAAGCTTAAGACCTATCATTCTTTATAAAAGTTCCCTTCTGATACAAACCGTTTACTGTTTATGCCGAAAGTGCATAGATAATTGATATGGATATCAGAAATAACGAAGTAGAACGCTTTGGAAGGGGGGGGGAATAAAGGTTGTTTTAATCTAATTATTTTTTTATTCGATTTTTTATAAAGTCGGCAGCTTGATTAACGGCGATTCTTGCTTTTTCTTTATTGCCGGTCTTTCTGAGAGCTTTGTAGTAAGCATTAACATAAGCCTTCCGTTTCTCCGACTATACATAAGCTTTAAAGTCTGTGAATAAAAAATCCTCATCAAAAAAACACTGGAAAAATCACAAGATAAATTTCCATTAATGTATCATGGCTAGCTACTTAAACGCTTCGGGAATAACCATAAATGAATTTGAGCTTGCGTTAAATTTTTTCATGGGATTATCTAATTATTGAAATATTAAATTATAGTTTATGACTAATAATTTTTATAAAAGTGTTGTTGTTGTTTTCCTTTATTAGGAAACAAAAGGATCCTGTGCAGATTATTTGCTTAAATGCTGTTTGGATTGTTTTGACTCTCATCTTATGAAAAAAATACTGATAATCAGGTAATAAAGTACTATGGGCATTACAGGCACAGCTTCAGGTAATGAAGTTCAGTATCAACAGGCTATTGATCCTACTGCTGGCACGCTGAAGCCATCACGTTCACAGGACGCCATTGAATCTAGAGGTTTTACCGGAACCAGGGCGGTGGTAAAGGAGGATTCAGACGCCGTTGTTAACTGCAGAACGGAGCCGATCGAGGAACCCGGAGTCCGGAGTGACAGTAAAACCATATCGCAAAGAGAAGTGACCCAACCCGGTTGTAAAGCAATCTTGCTGGGGAAAAAAACGGATGAAACCATTGAAGCTATATGTGGAGGAACCTGTCTGGCACTTGTTGGGCTGGCACTTCTGCTCGCTGCCGGGAGTGGTATTTTTAGCTTGAATGAGAGTTCTTCATCAATGGTTGCAACTGGCAACCATTATAATTCAACACCTCCCTCAAATCTGACTTTTAATAAAAACACTAAGGCATTATTACAAGATGCTATCTCTACTTCCTCAGCACAGAATAATGAGGACTCTTCCGGTATTGGCGGATTATACGTCGCTGGATTATTTTTTATCACTGTGGGGGTTGCTGGTATTTTATTGACACGCTTTTGTTCCGGTAGTGATACCAAAAAAACGGATAAAAGTCAGAGCAGTAAAATTCTGGATTTAGAACCTGGTCCTAAAGATCAAATAAATAACAGCAAGTCCGATGAAATCTCCATGGAAGATATTTCAACCCTTCGGCAAAGGGAATCAGTCAACCGCGATACCAGGCCTGACCTGCTGCTAAAAGCGGATTATCAGCAAGCCGGGTCATGGGATGTGGAAAGCGTTAATCAGGGTGCCGGTTCTTCAGTTAATGTGGAATATCCACTTCCCTATGACAGTGATGAGGAAGAATTTCATCCATTTTTACCCTGTTTAGTCAATGTTGAAGCTGAGGTTACGCCTGTGCTGCCTGCTGCTTTTCCATCAGAAAGCTTCGATATGGTGAATATGTCTTCCAGACATAGTGGTTCACCTGCCCTGCTGATAGCAGGTGAACCGCTTGATGAGACGGCATTCTCCCCCTGTGCAGGGAATGATGCTGACAGACTGTATCAATTTATTGAAGATAATGCCTTTGAGTCCCTTGAACCTGAGGTAAGCAGGGCATTTAAGAGGCACGTGTCAAAAATGAGTTATCTGGATTTCAGGGCATTTGCCAACAATGTTGGAGCCGGAGATGAAGGTAGAATCAGGCAATCAATCAATAATATGGTTACTGGTAAAATCCCTGATGATACTCCTGAAAAGAGAGAACGGCAGGTTCAGACGCTGGCGGAGGTTATCAGTACATTTCCAGTCAACTCTTCGGGCACTGAGGTTTCCGGGGAAACCATCGTGTAATGCATTGCCGCTGTCACTGGTAATAACGTCCACCGAGCAAACGCAAACCCGATGCTCCGGTAACTGCAGGCAGGTTGCCAGGTAGCTGTAACATATTCTGTCTTGCTAACCAGGCAAAGGCGGTAGCTTCTACCCACTGAGGATTAACACCAAGCTCCGAGGTTGATCCCAGCTTTGTGCCGGGCATTTCTTCTTTCAGCATTGCCATCAGGGTGTTGTTATTGGCACCACCGCCACAGGTAAACACTTCATCGGTATCGGGGGCATGCTGCTTTATGGCATCGGCAATGCAACGAGCCGTTAAGCGACAGAGGGTTGCCTGTATGGTGGACGGGGACAGCCCACGAAAGCCTTCGAGCATTGCGTTGAGCCAGGCAGGGTTGAACAGTTCCCGGCCGGTACTTTTGGGGGCGGGTAACCGGAAAAAGGGGTCGCTTAACATGGTTTCCAGCAGGATCGGGTCATGGGGCTCCCTGGCAGCATGAAAGCCATCCTTATCATAAGGTTGCCCCCATTGCTGTTGGCACCAATAGTCCATTAAAAGGTTCCCGGGACCGGTATCAAAGCCGGTTACCGGTTTTTGCTCACCGTTTTCAGCAGGCAAGATCGATATATTGCTGATACCGCCAATGTTGACGATTACCCGGTGGCAGGTTTCGCCGGTAAAAACCGCACGGTGAAAGGCCGGTACCAGCGGGGCTCCCTGACCACCGGCGGCCATATCCCGGCGTCTGAAGTCGGCAATAACGGTAATGCCGGTCTGCTCTGCCAGGATATTAGGGTCACCGATCTGCAGGGTGTAGCCTGACTCGGGTATGTGCCTGATGGTCTGGCCATGACTGCCAATGGCCTTGATTTGATCAGCGGTCAGTCCTGCTTTGTTCAGCAGCGCATTGACCGTTTCTGCAGCGACATAAGCAATGGCCGGGTCCACTTCCGCCAGCAAACGGATTTCATCATGACCTGGCTGGCAGAGTTGCTGAATTTTTTGCTTCAGCTCAGCGGGCCACTCAGTACTGTGGTGGGCCAGGAGAGTTGGACTCTTTCCAGCAAAGTGAACAGCGGCAGCATCCATGGCGTCGAGGCTGGTACCTGACATAAGCCCTATATAGATATCTGACATGGTTCGCCTCTGGAAGGAAGGTTTATCGGGACATTATTGTTAACGACAAAGACAGTGAGGCGCAAAGTAAACAACCAGATAGCTTTGCGCCTTACGTGCCCACATTACGGTTTTTTCAATCACTTGCAGGTTACTGCGTGGCCAGCAGTGTTTCCCTGTGTTTCTCAAGCCTGGCAATCATCAGTTCGGATTTTTTCCGGAAGTTAGCCATCTCGTTTTTGGCGATAGGGGCTGCATCCGGGAGCTTAACCGTCATCGGGTTTCTGTGCACGCCATTCACACGAAACTCATAATGCAGGTGAGGCCCAGTGGCCCAGCCCGTTTTGCCCACATAGGCTATGGTCTGGCCCTGACGAACTCTCTGGCCTTTTTTCAGACCGGCCAGTTTATTGGCATGGGCATAGACGGTCACTACATTATTCGGGTGCTGAATAAATACCACATTGCCGAAACCATTCTGCCAGCCGGAAAACTGCACACGACCATCGCCCGCGGCTTTAATCGGGGTATTCATCGGAGCGGCATAATCGACCCCCCGGTGAGGGCGTTTGGTCTTGAACACCGGGTGCAGGCGGTTGGGGTTAAATCGTGAACTGATACGGGTAAAATCCACCGGAGTGCGGAGAAACGCCTTCTTCATGCTTTTTCCGTCCGGGGTATAGTAGTTGGTATCGCCGTTACTGTCGGTATAACGGATGGCGGTATAGGTCTCTCCCTGGTTGGTGAAGCTGGCTACCAGAATATTGCCATCGCCCAGTTTTTCCCCTTCCAGATACTTCTCTTCATAGAGCAGATTAAAGTTGTCACCACTGCGGATATCCTGAACAAAATCGATATCCCAGCCAAAAATTCCGGCCAGCTCCATGGTCAGATTCTGGGACAGGCCTGCTTTCTGGCTGGCAAGGAAGAGAGAGCTTTCAATAATGCCGCTGGCATAGGTGGGATGGATTTCCGGTGACAGGGTCACCTGTTCTGCCCGGTAGCCATCGTCCTCCCTGTTAAAGAAAATGCTTTCCAGCCTGGACTTGACGTAGCGCAGCTGGGTCAGGGTTCCTTCCTGATTAATCCGGAATTCCAGGGATTCCCCCGGACGTATGCTGGCCAGTGTTTCGCCATATTTGGGGGTGTTGGCAACCTGGTAAACAACACTGGCATTTAATCCCTGGCTATTAAACAACACCGATAAATTATCACCAGATTTAATGGTGACACTGTGCCATTTTCCCAGTTTTTGCTCCAGGTCGTAGGCGGCTTTTGCCAGAGCTTTGGCTTCTGCTTCCTGTTCTACTTCTTTGATAGCTGTTTCTGATTGATCAGCGTTCTGATTGCTGACAAATTGGGAAGACTCGGGAATTGTGGGGCTGCTGGTCAGCTCAGTGTTGGCTTCCTGAGGCTGGAATGCATCAATGGACATCGGGATTTCATTGCGCCTGGCTTCTACGTCACCAGAAGGTAGAAGAGCCATCAATCCCATGACGCTGGCAGCGATGGTGCTTGCCAGCAGCAAGTGTCGCCTGGGGAACTGTTTCAGGCGCTGGTTGATCCGTGTTGCGCCCCTCGGGATGGCTTTATTCATTAAGATTTTAACGCTGTCTTCAGTGTGGTTATCAGTAAATTATAACGATAAAAAATATCGTAAGTCATATCCGTCAGAAAAGGTACGTCAATACAAGGTCAATTATTCTGTTTTTTCATTAATGTCTTGATTATCACGAATCATTCTATTGCCTTGTGGTTTGTCTTTCCAAGAGGGAATGAAAATGCAGGGTTGTTCATCGTCAGAGTTTATGTACTGAAACGGATGTTGGAATGCGATCGCCTGTGGGTGGGTTAACAGATGGGTGCGGGCTTGTTTGTAATAAGGGTTGCTGGTCTGTTTTTGAGAAGGGTGCAGGGCTGGCGGCTGACTGCTGAGTGGTTTGAGCATTGGCAGTCAGTGGCTCATGTAGTGAAGCTGTGCGGTGCTGGTTTTCGGGTTCAGGTTGCTGTTGGGAGTCCTGGCTATTGTGGCTGGTTTCTACAGCAGGCATTGATGGGTGGCTCTGGCTTGAGTTTACGGCGGTTGGCGGTAGTTCCACTGGGGGATGTGTGGACTGGCTGGCCGGGTTATCCAGAGGTCGGTTATCCGCTGCCGGATCAAGGGCTGGCGATTGTCTTTCCAGATGATCAGAAGGCAGAGTTGCAGCTGACTGGAAGAGTGATTGAGGCGAGGGGGGCGCTGGTGTATTGAGATTGATATAAGGTTCTGCCTTAAACAGCCAGTGCGGCGAATGCAGAAGAATTGTACCCACTATACCCAGCACAGATATGGAAAGGGTTATGGATATGACCATGCCGGCAAGGTACATCCAGGTGTATTCAGAATCCGGTGAAGTACCGGACTCCACAAAGTGCTTCCACTTATTGGCACCTTGCCTGACGTACTCTTCCACCGGGGGATTCTGGAGATAAGCCGCTTGCTGTGCTTTATCTCCAGGCTGTTTATCACCAGTGGGTTGTTGTTCAATTCTGCTATTTTCTGCCACTGGTACCTTTTGAACCGTTCTATCCCCCAGGTTCTCATGGGCATATTGCAGCAGCCCGGTAAAACCACCAAAACAAACACTGGACAGGACGGCCACTTTTCTGCAGGCAAAATTCAGACACTCGGCAGCTGTTGACAGGGATCGCATGACCACCCAGGCAGCATCACCTGCGGAAAAATTTGAACCCGTCTGCCCAGATTTGTACGAAGGTTCTTTTTCCCGGGAGGTTGCGGATGTTGCCGGTAGAGCAGCAGAGTAGGTTGAAGCTGTTGGTGTCGACAGTGGTTGTGGCAAATCCAAAGACTTTTCCTCCCGCTATGTTGGTGCCGGTATTGTGGAGATTTAGCAGAAATATTAAACCGTGCCCGATTGGACAGATTCGTCATGGTGCATGAATCAGCTATCAGAAATTCGCAAGCACTCCGAATTGATTCGACAGTTAGGATTTAACGTAAGTTCCAGTCTCATCAAGTAAAGGCCTGGTAAGAAAAATAGACTGAAATTTACCTTATTTAGAGGTTAGGCATTTGTTCCGGCACGGTTTTGTTGTATTTTGGGCGGCTTGATTTTTTATTGATTGTTTCCTGTCCACCGGAGCAGGGAGTTGTTTCTTGATTTGATGTCAGAGCCCCTGGCATCCACCGCAGTATTCCGGTTGAATCATCGAATCGTCGCAGGAAAAGGCAAATGTCCGATAGTCAAAACCCGTTGCTGAAAGATCTTCAGGCCCGCCAGCTCATCGCGCAGACCACTGCTGTTGAGGAACTGGACACTCATCTGAGCGAACAGCCCCGGGTGCTCTATTGTGGTTTCGATCCTACGGCTGACAGTCTCCATCTTGGCCATCTGGTGCCATTGCTGGTGCTCAAGCGTTTCCAGCAGGCGGGTCATAAACCCATTGCCCTGGTGGGTGGGGCCACCGGCCTGATTGGTGACCCAAGCTTCAAGGCGGCGGAACGTCAACTGAATACCCCGGATGTGGTGGCGGGCTGGGTTGAGAAAATCAAGGGACAGGTAAGTCAGTTTATCGACTTCGATTGCGGAGAAAACTCCGCCGTTGTGGCCAATAATCTGGATTGGACCGGCGACCTCAATGTTCTCGACTTCCTGAGAGATATCGGCAAACACTTTGCGGTGAATGCCATGATCAACAAGGAGTCGGTACAGCAACGCCTGAACCGGGAAGGCTCCGGTATCTCCTTTACCGAGTTTTCCTATGCCCTGCTGCAGGGCATGGACTTTGCCGAGCTGAACCGCCGTTATGACTGTACCCTGCAGATCGGTGGCAGTGACCAGTGGGGTAATATTGTTGGCGGTATTGACCTTGCCCGACGTCAGAATAAGGCCCGTGCCTTCGGGTTAACGGTACCATTGATTACCAAGTCCGATGGCACCAAGTTTGGTAAAACAGAAGGCGGTGCGGTCTGGCTGGACTCCCGAAAGACCTCCCAATATGCCTTTTACCAGTTCTGGATGAACACCGCTGATGCCGATGTGTATCGTTTCCTGAAGTTCTTTACCTTCCTGAGCATGGAAGATATTGAGGCCATTGAGCAAGCGGATGCTGAGCGTCAGGGCAGGCCGGAAGCCCAGAGAATTCTTGCCCGTGAAGCTACCCGCCTGGTGCATGGTGAGGAAGGTCTCAAGGCGGCGGAGCGCATCACTGAAGCACTGTTTTCCGGGGACATTACCCAGCTGTCAGAAACCGATATGGAGCAGCTGAAGCAGGATGGCCTGCCCAGTGCTACTATCGAGCGGAGCGGGCTGGAAGGCCAGGCTATGACGCAGCTGTTTGCAGAAGTCGGCATGGTGAAGTCAGGCAAGCAGGTTAAAGATGCGCTGGCTAATAACGCGGTGTTCTTTAATGGTGTCGCCCGTGGCTCGGCAGATAATATGAACCTGGCAGAATGCTTTGCAGCCCGGGGTGCCATGTATGATCGGTTCTTCCTAGTGAAATTGGGTAAGAAAAATCACTTTCTGTTTGAAGTGGTTTGATCGAATCGCCGCTCTTTATTAAGAGCGTTTTATTAAAAGCGTGCTCTTAAAAGCTGATGGTCATCGGGCAGTCCTGTCCCGGTGACTGATTTATAAAGCTGGCCATTCAAGTTAACAGGGCCAGCTTCAGTGCCTCCTCTCTTTGAACTTAACACACTGATAACGAAAGCACTCCATATCATCCGGCCACAACCCCGGAGTCATACCGGCTTTGCTTTTCAAATGGGCCAGAAACTGCCGGGGGTTAGGCAGCTGTTTCCACACCTGTGGTAAGAAGGTTGCGCTGTATTGGGGATTGCGAATCAATAATCCGTCGATGCCGGGGTTCAGCTGCTGTAAAAGGTCTTTCTCATCAGCAACGTCCATGCGTTCCTGAGGGGTCAGTACGGAAACTTCAATTTTGATATCGGTCAGCTCACTTTCCGTCACCGGGGGAAACCGTGGGTCCCGGAATGCGCTGGCAAAGGCATTGTGGATCACATCATCCAACAGTGTCCGGTAAGCCTGGGTTGAACCAATACAGCCCCGCAGTTCCTCGCGCTTGTGCAGTGTTACAAAGCTGGCTGCCTGTTGCAGAAAGAAATCTGCCAGGTCTTCTTCAGGTAATGGTTCTGGTGGCAGGCTCCGGGTACAGCCTTCACTGATGGTCTTGCGGGCAAGGCGCAATAATTCTCTTTTCTGACTTTCTGTAGGGGCAATTTGCACAGTAAAAAATTCCCGTTTCCTTCGTTGGAGGCATTGATAGCCTCCTTCTGATTTTTATCGCCACTCAACGGGACCACTGAATAACGGCTTCATGTTATCTGACAGCAGTTGAGCGTCTGATTTGTGGATGTGTGCAGGGTGGATTCTGTAGGATAATCGCGCTATTGAATAACAAAGGCTCCATAGCCCACTACCCTGCTTTTATCGCCAGCAGTATCTCCGGAGTTGCGCACATCAAGCGTAATAACATCCATCCCCCGGTGCTGGGCAACCTTCAACATGCCATTAAGAGGATAGCAGCCACAGGCTTGTCCACCGGTCAAATTACAACTGAGCTGTTCAATGGCTTTAACCGTCTGGTTATCCCGGTAACAGGCCTCTTCATAGGTGTGGTAATGACTGAGGTCGGAGCTGATAATCATCAGGGTCTCCTCTTCTCCCCAGAGGTGTTCAATCACCTCAGCAACCGCTATAGGGCTGGTGTCGCCAACAACGATTGGAATCAGTTTGAAGTCATCCAGACATTCCTGCAGAAACGGGCACTGGACCTCAAGACTGTGCTCGTGGGTATGGGCTTCATCGACGGTCTCTACCTGGCTGAACTGTTTCAGTTCCTCCATGGCGTCAATATCCAGCGGAATATGACCAAGCGGTGTGGCAAAGGCTTCACAGTCCGGCAGGGCCATGCCCAGCAGCGGAACTCTGTGACTGGGGCCGAGCAGGGCAACCCGGCGAATATTCTGGCGCATTGAGTTCAGCAGGCGGTAGGCACTGGCCGCAACCGGGCCGGAATAGATAAAGCCGGCATGGGGAACAACCAGAACTTTCGGTGAGAAATCCCTGGGGTGGGCATCGCTGAGCATCTCTTTGACCGAGTTGGCCAGGGCTTTGGGTGAGTCAGGGTAAAAGGTTCCGGCTACAGCGGGTTGGCGAATAATCATTATGGGTTCTCCCCCGGGAGTGGCTGAGCCTACCGGCACATTTCAAGCGAAATAAACCACTCTCTTTATTTGCATCGCTCAAATAATGTCGGCAGAGCCTATAATTATAGCCTTGGTTACTATCATCAGGATGACAATCAGGCAGTGAACCTGGTCTGGAGATGGAACATGCTCAGGGAAAAAACACCGTCCGGAAATGTGTCAACCAACTATTGGCATGCGCTTGAGGATGGACGAATCCAATGTGACCTTTGCCCGAGGGCCTGCAAACTTCGGGATGGGCAGCAAGGGCTCTGTTTTGTCCGTGCCTGTGAAAGTGGTCAGATTGTGCTTACCAGCTATGGTCGCTCCTCCGGCTTTTGTATTGACCCTATTGAGAAAAAACCACTGAACCACTTTCTTCCGGGAACCCCGGTTCTGTCATTCGGTACAGCGGGTTGTAATCTTGCCTGCAAATTCTGTCAGAACTGGGATATGAGCAAATCCCGTGAGATGGACACCCTGGCCGACCAGGCATCGCCCGAGGAACTGGCGGATACGGCTGAGCAACTGGGCTGTCGGTCGCTGGCGTTTACTTATAATGACCCGGTGATTTTCCTTGAATATGCCATTGATGTTGCCCGGGCGGCCCATGAAAGAAATTTGCAGTCGGTGGCGGTGTCTGCCGGGTATATCTGTGATGAACCCCGTGTTGAGTTTTTCCGCTATATGGACGCAGCCAATATTGACTTGAAAGCGTTCAGTGAAAATTTTTATCGAAAAATCTGTGGTGGCGCTTTGCAACCGGTGCTTGAAACACTGAAATACCTCAAACATGAAACCTCTGTCTGGTTTGAGATCACCACATTGCTGATTCCCGGGGAAAATGATTCCGAGCATGAACTGAACGACATGTGTCAATGGATTGTTGAACACCTTGGCGTGGACGTTCCGATTCACTTCACCGCATTTCATCCCGACTGGAAAATGCGGGATCACCCCCATACACCTGCCGCTACGCTGACCATGGCCCGACAAATAGCACTGAATCATGGTATTCGCTACGCCTACACCGGCAATGTCCATGATTCTGATGGTGGCAGTACCCGTTGTCATCAGTGCCATAGTCTGCTTATTGAGCGTGACTGGTATGTGCTTGGGGAGTGGGGGGTTGATGCGTCTGAAGGTAAGGGTGTGTGCCAACAGTGTGGAACGCCGGTTGCCGGTGTGTTTGAACAGCAGCCTGGTATTTGGGGCAGTCGTCGGGTGCCGGTGAAGATTGTGGCCTGAATTTCGAGGTTTGTACTGGCTTGAACATTATTCGTCATCCAAGTTCTTTAAGTACTTAACATATCCTCAATTTCTGCCGTCTTTGCTACAGGACATCCGGACGGACGCTATTCTCGGACATCCTCCTGAACGCGCCGCCTGACAAGTCCAGAATTAATTGGCATGAGGGTGATTTTGATCACTTGGTTGAGTAGTGACAGGAGCTTTGTCTGAAGAATTTCTATTTTGGAAGTGATTGGATGTTTCATTCAATTCTTTCACATCCGCGAATTTATCTAAAGTTCGAAGGGTATGCCTATTATGACATAAATAATTAATCGTCTTGCCGATCATGCAGCCAATACAACAATATGAAAGGGTTTTACCCATAAGGCATCCAGTAGCACAGCCAAGAGTTGAACCAACGGTTTGATAGTCTATATCCCTGACGGACCAGCCAGGAGTGCAACACCCTTCATGTGTTTGTGTAGACTGCGTTTGCATATTTTGTTTGCCTTCAATCTACCAGCTGATTACTAAATGATTCAACTTTCTGTGTTGGTCTGACAATAATTATTGGTATTAGTTCACTTTATGTTTCTTCTTTAAGTAGCTGGCCATATGGAATCGAATATTTCTGGCTACTTGGGCTGGTACTATGCGAGGCACAACGGAGGGAGCATAGCCGTAGCTATGTGACCGGAGTTGTAACGAAGCAGAGTGCCAGCACAAGGAGTCAGAAATATTCGATTTCATATGGTTAGCTACTTAAGGCCAGTATTGATTCATACCCATAACAGGTTCACCATCGGAGCTTTCTTCCCAAGGTTAATAAACATCAGGGAATACCCACACGGTCGCCCGGTTTGATATGACTGATCTGGTCACCGACTTCCGTGACTGTACCCACACCTTCATGGCCGGGAACCAGTGGCAGTTTTGGTTTAACCGGCCAGTCGCCATGGCAGGCATGAAAATCGCCATAGTCTGTTTATTGAGCGTGACTGGTATGTGCTGGGGGAATGGGGAGTTGATGCGTCTGACGGTAAGGGGGTCTGCCAGCAGTGTGGGACACCGGTTGCCGGTGTGTTTGAACAGCAGCCTGGCGTTTGGGGCAGTCGTCGGGTGCCGGTGAAGATTGTGGCCTGAATTCAAGTGCGTTGCCAAGTTACGCTTGTACAATTGGTCTATCTTGGCTGATGCGTTTCTGGACAAGAATTTTCTGGCAAATTTAAATGTGCAATCAAAACGGAGCTATCAAGAGTATCCAGCCGACAGGCTACTGGATTAAGTATGCGTTATGTTGCTATTTGAACAATTCAGAATGCGACCCGGTTCTTTCAAAAATTATCTTTTGTCCATCTACCCGATACATCAATAGCCAGTCAGGTTCGATATGGCATTCTCTGTACTTGTGCAGGCTTCCTGTCAAGGCATGATCACGATGCCTTGCAGGCAAAGGTGTCTGAGTGACCAGCAACCTCAGTATCTTAACCAGCTTGTCCATATCCTTGTTTTGCTTCTTTACTCTCTTGTAGTCTTTGTTGAATTTCGACGTGTATACTGGCTTGAACATTATTCGTCATCCAAGTCCTTTAACATATCCTCAAGTGTGTTGAACTCCTTTAAGCCTGTGCCTGCATTGGACTCAGCAAGCGCCTGTATAGTCTCATCATTGGGTATGCGAACATCAAATGGCATCCCCTGGCACAACCCTACCTGTTTGTAGAATAAAGTAATTGCTTGTGTGGTATTCAAACCTAGCTGCCTGAATACCGCTTCAGCCTGTTCCTTTACATCAGGCTCTATTCTAGCCTTGACTACCTCACTTTTACGCATTTCTATGTTCCTCTATATGCCTTGTTATTTCATACCGAGTCAGTGTAGACCATTTGGTACACATCGCAACGAAGAAAGGATAGATTGCCCCTTCCCCCGGGAGGCGGTCCTGGAATAACTGTTATCGAGCATTCGCTTTGAGTGGCCAGGATCAGTAGAATAATTTTTAAAATAACAGGACTTATTACTTATCGTGTCAGATATGGTTAACCGGATCGAAACCAGAGACATCACTTCCAGCAACAAGTGTGATCAGTGTACGGCCCTTTGTTGCTCTTACATTACCCAGGAACTGGACACTCCCCGCAGTATGCACGCGTTTGATGTGTTGCTTTGGCAGGTGGCCCATAAGGGCGTGCATATTTTCAAGGATGGCAATGGCTGGTACCTGCTCTGTCAGACCCGGTGTGAATTCCTGTTGCCGGATAATCGCTGTGGTATCTATGAACGCCGCCCCATTATCTGCCGGGAACACAGCAATGAAGCCTGTGAGTTTGATGCGCCTGTCAATGACGGCTGTGATCTGTATTTCCAGACCTACGATGAACTGGATGCTTATTGCCGAACACGGTTCAAAACCTGGGACAAACGGCTTGAGAAGTTTGAGGCAGGACGGGTAAAACGACAACGGTAGACCATTTTACCCAAGTTCCGTCCATCCACATTTCGGATACCAAGAAAAACCTTGCCACAGAGAACCGCAAAAATCTTTTCCTCCGTGTCTCTGTGTCTCCGTGGTAAAAAAGGATGCTACTGTGCCAGCTCCATAACAACACGCCCGGCAATATCACCTTTCTCCATTTCGTCAAAAATCGCGTTGATCTCTTCAAGGGTTCGTTTCTGGATAATCGCCTTTACTTTACCCTGGGCAGCAAACTCCAGGCACTCCTGTAAATCCTTGCGGGTACCTACGATGGAACCAACAACAGAAACGCCGTTGATTACCGTATCGAATATAGGAATGGGCATATCCTCCGGTGGGAGTCCGACCAGGACACAGGTTCCTCCCCTGCGCACGGAGCGATAAGCACTTTCAAAGCCCGCTTTGGAGACCGCTGTGCAGACAGTAGCGTGAACACCGTTACCCAGCAGAGACCGAATTTTCTCTTCCGGCTGCTCCCGGATAAAGTCGATAAAGTGAGTGGCTCCCAGATCCAGGGATAATGCTTTCTTATCAGCCCCGGTATCCACAGCAATCACATTAAGCCCCATGGCCACGGCATACTGAATGGCCAGGTGACCAAGCCCGCCCACACCGACAACGGACACCCAGTCACCGGGTTTGGTGCGGCTGACTTTCAGGGCCTTATAAGTGGTAACCCCGGCACAGAACAGGGGGGCAGCATCAACAAAGCTGATGCCATCGGGAATCTTGACCAGATAGTCGGCGGCGGCTAAACAAAACTCGGCATAGCCTCCGTCCACGGAGTAGCCGGCGTTGTGCTGGGCCAGGCAGAGGGTCTCCTTGCCTTCCAGGCAGTATTCGCAATAGCCACAGGCGGAGTAGAGCCAGGGAATACCCACACGGTCGCCGGTTTTGATATGACCTACCTGGTCACTGACTTCTATAACGGTACCGACGCCTTCATGGCCGGGCACCAGCGGCAGTTTCGGTTTAACCGGCCAGTCGCCATGGCAGGCGTGGAGGTCGGTGTGGCAAACGCCACAGGCATGGATTTTTACCAGGGCATCCCGGGCACCGAGTTTTGGCACCGGCAGGTCTTCGATGGTGAGCTGTTCTTTAAAGTGATGGATGACGGCGGCTTTCATGGTGTCTCCTGTTGGTTGGGGTAGTTGGTCCGGTTCGCTGTTAAGGGGAGCCGACATGGGCGTAGGAGGGTGTTGGGTTGAACTCTGAGCTCGAATGGAATCGTCACGAAATAATTTGTACATTTCTGAGTCTCAAAACTTCGTTCGTCCTGAGCCTGTCGAAGGGCGTGAACTCCGGCCTCATCCATCGTGCCAGCCATCCTTCGACTCCGCTCAGGATGAACGGAGTCCAGGTTCAAAATGTCCCAATAATTTAAGAATCATTGCTTACCTTCATCCGTTCATCCTGAGCGGAGTCGAAGGAGGCTCGGGGTGAATGGAACTGGGAAGTTATTTCAGGGCCAACCCCTTCACCCAATCTTCGTCTGGGCATCAAAGGTGGCCCATCGGAGGTGGTAACAAAGGTGCTTTTTATGCAGAGCACGGGAACGAGGGAATTGTCCAACTTACATTCAGTGGATCAAAACCAGATTTCTCCTTCTACACCGAACTGGTAGGTGCTCTTGTCTTTGCCATACTTCTCACCCCAGCCATCTTTGTCAATAATTTCGTTGCTTGAGTCTTTGCTCATGAAAGTAACGAACGGTTTGATCTGTGGTCGGCCGAAGTAATCGGAGTTCACCGTAAATACTGCTGCAATTTCAGCGGCGTAGATATTAGTTTTGTTCTCTACATTGCCAACACCGAGATTTATATCACCCCAGTAGTCTTTCTCGAAGCCGTAAGAAGCGGTGAACTCCCAGCGGAAGTTATCGTTAACCATGTAGGAAGGGCGCAGGGCAATCAGCAAACGATCAACGGTATCACCGTCAGCATTCGGGTTTGATCCCAGGCCCCAGATCTTCTCACCGTGCAGGTAGGTGACTTCAGAAGCCATCTGCCAACGATCATTGATATTCAAAACACCGTAGGAAGTAAAAAAGATACTATTACCCTTATCGCTATCAACTGTGGATGTGCCACCACTCCATTGACCAAAGTTTACACCCCGGTTGGCCGCTAAACCCCTGCCATAGGCCAGGGCTGTGGTAGTCCAGCCATCGAGCCCGTAGTAGTTACCGTTGTAAGTGATAGCAGCACCAATGCCGTCAGTGGCTTCCTTATCAGTGTACTTATCTTTATCTCCGGCCATCATGAATTTGACATCAAAGTTAAAGCTGCCACCGAGCGCTTCGTGATTGTAGCTATAAAGGTCTATAGAGTGGAGGGTCTTGCCATCCGGTTTGTCGGCCTTTTCACCAGGGTCTACAGAAACAACCGCAATACCGCTGCTGTTCTGCTCATAACCAAAGCCAACACCGGAAGACTGCTTCCAGAATTCACCGGAGAGCAGGCCAGCTGCACGGTTCAGGAAGCGACGACCCGCCCAGATGTCGGCATCTTCTGGCAGATAGCTCAAGCCCCCCAGACGGAGATAGGCTTCTTTGACTTCAAAGGGGCCTTCATTTCTGTTGTTGCTGTCTTCACTACCAGTGGAGGAGTAAAAGCTGGAGTCACCATTGCCGTATTCCGCACGAACACCGAGCTGCGACCAGACGCCGTTCTGGAACGCGGTGTTCTTGCTGATATTGAACTCTACCTGGTTCGGATTTTTGCCGGTAGTAGCCGCCAGGTTGTAGTCAGGCTTGCCATATTCATTGCTGGTAGAGGTACCGTTTTCATCCACCCGCCAGCTGGCACGAATGTAGCCATTTACCTCCCAACCATCGGTCAAAATATCGGTCGGTTCAGGAGCTTCATTGGCCATAGCGTTGCCGGATAGCAGAGCGATGGCACCAGCCAGAGGCAGAATGCGTAGATTTTTGGTCACAACCAGTTACCTTCATGTGTGTGTTGCTATGGCTCCAGCTTCCTCCAGCGTCATGTTGTCAGGGCAAGCATGATGCTGATTAAGTGGCCGCGAAATTGAAAACCGGCAAACAGGTAAAGCAGGTAGCCATTCGTTAGTTTGTGTTGAAAAAACAAGGCCCGCTGTCCATGCAGTAAAATAAGTAATAGGAACGTCGTATAAATTGAATTGTGTTTAATGATTTAACACAGTCTCGACGGAAGGTTGAGGTTCATCCTGGTTAGTTATCTGTGTGTTGCTCAGATTTTCAATGCTGCTCAGCTGCGTACGTTCACCGGCCCGGTGCCAAGGAAAACATCAGGCACAATGAAAAATCTACTAATACAGCCAAGCGTTGAAAGTCATACCCTGCTAGCTGAGTGAAGTTAAAATGCGCTGCCATCCTCGCTACGGGCGCTATTCTCGGACAGCCACCTCGCTAGCCAGAGCCTTTTAAGAATTTAGTTCAGGGTCTGGAGATGGGCAAAAAAAATGTTCTCCGTATGAGCTGTTTTTCTGAATTTACTGAGACATGTAAGCGTTGCTGAACAGTTTTTTCAGGCGCTCAATCAAGATCAGCTTATCCTGCCGGTTCAGAAAAGATCCCAGCTCCAATTCCTTGCCGTGAGAGCGAATATGAATGGAGGGTGCTTGCCATGGATGAGTTGCCTCACGAATGATCAATTGACACCATAGGCGGTGATAATGGTGAGTGCTCAGTGGTGTATAAAAGCCCTTTTGAATGGTGACCTGATGCTCCTGAAAAGTGATCAGCTCTTTCCGCTGACGTTGCCATGCACAGTAATAAATACCGGCAAACAGGGCAGTCACTTCCAGTATGGAAAAAGGCAGGATAACTTTAGCGCCTGCCAGAAAGAAGCCAGCAGCGATGGCCAGGGACACTAAGGTTATCAGCCCCAGTAACAGCAGATTCTGCCGCCAGCTCATGGAGTTATTGGGCTCCAGAAGTATCCTGCCATCCATGCTTTTAGGGGGGAAGTTTATCGTTACCATTACTCCTCATATCTAATTACCCATTATTACTGACATTGTAGTCAGTTATTGTGTTCAGGCCTTGCGGGTCAGCCCAAGATTTTTGAACAACACCCGGTTTTCCTCACTGGCAAATATCTCGCTGATAGTGCGGGTCAGTTTGCGGCTCCAGTTACGGTACTCGCTGCTGGTTCCGGGAACATTCACCGGTGTATCCAGTTCAAGCACATCTTCCAGCTGGATAACAATGATTTTGGATGCGGTTTTGCCCAGGTAGTAATGGATCTTTTCCATCAGTTCCCGGCTATAGCCCATAGAATTTAAATCACTGGGGTCTACGCCATGAGGCGCTTCGCCAATATCGGCAAGTGTGTTGAGCAGAGCCAGTTTGTCTTCATGGCGTGCAACTTTTTCCTGCTCTGTTCTGGCCCAGTCGTAGATACCCAGCTCCTGTCGTAGATCAAGGTCATTACAGTTCCACCAGGCCCTGAGCGTGGGAATATCGTGATTGGAAATACAGGTCAGGGCTCGCGATTTGTACTTTTCTGGTGCCAGAAAATGATCTTCGACCCTGGAAAAGAGCACCACTTCATTGGAGTAGCAATGGGCTGGTGGCAGCGCTGCTTCTATTTCCGGCGGTACGGTCCCCAGGTCTTCACCAAAAATCAGGCATTGCTGTCGCTGGCTTTCCAGTTTAATGATGCCTAGCAGGTCATTAAATGGATAATTAACGTACACGCCATAGTCTGCGGTTTTATCCGGCGGACACCACCAGAGCCGGAGTATTCCCATCACATGATCAATCCGCAGTGCAGCGCAGTGCTGCATATTGGCATAAACCATATCTATAAATGGTGCATACGCCTGCTCCCGCAGCCTGTTTGGGTTGAAGGGCGGGAGTCCCCAGTTCTGCCCCTGTGGCGCAACGGTATCGGGGGGAGCGCCGACGCTGGCATTGAGAACATAGTCGTCACGGTGGGCCCAGACATCGGCTCCGCCCCGGTCTACGCCTACGGCAAGGTCCCGGTAAATACCGACACGCATTCCGGACTCAAGGGCGGCCTGCTGGGCCTCAACCAGTTGTTGCTCGGCCAGCCACTGCAGGTACATATAAAATCGAATTCGTTCTTTTGATCGGGCAACAAAATCCTTTACCTTTGGGCTGTCAGGGGCCTGATAGTCCGCAGGCCAGCAGTTCCAGCCCCAGCTATGGATATCTCTGGATCTGAAGTGCTCAAAGAGGGCTTCATAGGTGGCCTGAAGTTCGAGGTCTTGCCCTTTTTCTTCACAGTAATGGCCAAAGTCCGCTGACTTGCAGGATTGGTTGGCGCTCTCTTTTTGACCAGAAGCTTTTTGACCAGAAGCGTGTTTCTCAAAAAAGTTGAAAGCCATTTCCAGAACAGAAAATTTCAGCGAGGCAACCCGGTCATACTCCACATGTGAGCTGTCCCTGGCTTTCTGTAACTGACGCAGAAAGTCGTCACTGTTCACATGTTGCTGTATTTCCGCTGAATTCTGAAACTCCTTCAGCGCCGTAACATCGATATACAGTGGGTTAATAAAATTCCGGCTCGACGGGCTGTAAGGGCTGCAATGCAGAGGGTTGGACGGGTAGAGCGAATGAATTGGATTCAGGCCGACAATATCAGCCCCTTGTGGCCCGAGTTTGTTCACCAGCTGCTTAAGGTCACTGAAATCCCCCATTCCCCAGTTGTTTTCTGAGCGAAGGGTATAGAGTTGCACACTGACGCCCCAGATTTTTTCGGTAGGGCCGGGTTGTTCAAAACTGAGGATATTTGGTTCATAGCAGGTCTGTGGTGCGACGATCAGGCGGCAACTTTCCTGATGGGATTCCAGGGCAACGGATAGCTCATGGTAGCCTGCAGGAAGATCTTCCGGCAAAGGGCAGAGCAGCCGGATCCGCTCCTGTTGATCCACCGAGAGCCTGTCTTGTTCCGGAAGTTCTGACAGGTTTATGGCGAGGGGTATTGAGCGGCTGTCTTCCAGAATGATTTCACCATGTAGCGATTTATTCCGATGGGCTTCATCAACCTGAACGGGAACCGTAAAAAGCTCTCCGCAATGAACCACGTGAACAATAGGAATCAATGATGACCATTGCTTTCGGAGCATGCTGTCGATTGAGGCCTGGACTTCCAGCTCGTTACCGGCGGCAATACCCATGGCTTTTAACGCATTGCGTTTATAGTCCGTCTCAATGGTGACTGGATTGCCAGCTGCATCAATATAATGGGCGGGAATACCACAAAGCTGGGCCAGAGCATCAATCTGCTTTATCTCGTGCATGGTGGACTCTTTTATGGGTAACTTCAGGGGTAACGAAACATAACCGTTGATGACGGCGGGGGGCGGATATTAGTGAAAATAGTATAGACGGTATCTGAATTGATTTAATGGTCAGGTACTCCCAATCAGAGTGGCTTATAATGAACAGCTTATTGAGTTTGGTGAAGAATTGCTGGATACACCCAAAGCTGACCCTAACCCGGATATTTCATAAACATGCTCCCGTTCTCGCTTGTCCTTTGCCGCTCTAAGGGTTTGTCCCAGAATAACTTCATCATTTTACTCAGTCCGGGAAAATGTCGCCGCCCGCTGCCCGCATAAGCACAAGCGGTTCCGGATTTTCGGGAAGCGGGAGGCGTGCAGCGGGCAGCGTCTGTAGAAATATGGAAGATATTTCAGGACAATTCCTTACCGGGCAAGAGCAGGAGATGGAACCGCTGATCAACACATGCACAGGATCGGTTGGATGAGCTGTTGGAATATCAACAGGAAGAGAACATTCTACTGGATGCCTGATGCTCTTGTCGGAAATTGATAATCCGGTTTTCTGACCATAGCCTCCTGGGGAAAGTCATTTGGTTAACTGGTTCTCGTCCAAAAACACAACCCGCAGTGTAGTATGGAACTCCATTACGTACCTCATGAAATCTGCTCCCAGCTTTCCGGTATCTCGCAATGGCTTGATGCCCATCCACAGTTCAATGACTGGATTTATGAGGACTTAAGTTCTGGTGATAAACAGAACACTGGGCGGAACGGACTATCAGCAGAATCCGTTCTTCGTGCGGCACTCCTGAAACAGTATTTGAATTGTGATTATGACTACTTGTCGTTTGTTTTGATGGACTCCATGCTCTTTCGAGACTTTTGTCGCCTCGAACCAAACCAGCACCCCAGTCGCTCCAGTTTGCATGGGCTCATCAGCCTCCTTACTGCATCTACTCTGGTAAAGAAGAACGGCATCAGCATTATAAAAAACTGCTGCAGTTGACCCGAAAATCCCGGAAGGTGCATATCGTAGCAACTTTCAAGCTTGCAGACGCCCGTCAGCAGGGGCAGTGTCTCCTGGCTGATGATGCCGAAAAATGGCAGGCTGATGTGGATCACCGGTTGCCCCTGGTGGATGCAATAGTCTCTCAGACAGAGCGCAGGGTCTTGAAGGGTGAAAAGATGCCAGCCCGGGAGAAAGTGGTTAGCCTGTATGAACCCCATACGGATATCATCGTAAAAGACAGGCGGCAAGTGCAGTATGGCCATAAACTGAACCTGGTTCAGGGAAAAAGTCGATTGATCCCGGATCTGGTTATCAAGGAAGGTAGTCCAGCGGATTCTGACCGATTCATTCCGATGATGGAAAGACAAAAATAACTTTATGGACGTGTACCTCGCCAGACAAGCAGTCACGGCGGATACGCGTGTCGCGCAAATTTGTAAAAAGCCAAAGCCATGGGAATCAGCGATGTGGCTTTTAATAAAAAACGTGGACTTGAAGTCGAAGAGATGACTAAAAGTCAGTATGTGTATAAAACGCTCTTTCGCTTCCGGGCAGGTATTGAAGCAGGAATTTCCCGGCTAAAAGATGTTGCTCAGTGCTACGGCACTGTTTGCTGCGATTGGTGATATATCAGCATTTAAAAATGGCAGGGAAATGGCTGCCTGGCTGGGCTTGGTCAATCGACCGGTAGCGTGCCCACGTTGCTGGGGATCAGCAAACGGGGCGATACCTACCTGCGAACCCTGTTGATACACGGTGGCAAAACCGTTGTCAGGGTAGCCGACAAACACGACGATCGCCGTAATAATTGGATTAAAGAGCTTGATCAGTGCAAGGGCAAGAATATATCAGCAGTAGCTGTTGCCAATAAAAACGCTCGCATTGCCTGGGCTGTGTTAACCAAGAAAGAGTCGTACAAGGCAGCAGCATGAGCATCGGCATCAAACTATTAAACATTTGTCGTTAGAAAAGAAAAGCAAAAGCGGTTAATCAGTGTAAGAAGCCTGCAACGAGTTGCGTGGATAAAGTTCAAATGTTGGCATAAAAGGTAAGACCTGCACTCCCTTGAACCTGACCGGGGGCAGGGCCCGAAGAGGCCGAAGACCTGATGAGGTGGGAGTGAGCGGATTCCATCAGGGCCAGAGGCATTGAGACCTCACCCCAAAGGCCGGTCTCTTTATTAAGAGAATGGAAGCATTACTCTTTAAAAGCCATTGTGACAACTTTCCCTTGCATCGCGGGGCGGACCATATATGACCCCTGCTTTCTTCGGTAAGCAATTTATATATCGGGTGACTGTCTTTATAAGACAGTCACCTGTTTTGATGAATTTTTTTCCTGCTCTGGTGATCAGCGAAGGCATCAATGGTCTCTTTAGATAGCCATGTTGATGATAATACTGCGACAAATATATGGCTGGCAGGGCGTTCGCCGCAAACTTGGCAGAGCCCCCATATAACATTGCGTGATCGCACTGTGATGATTATCGTTTTTTATCCCTGAGAAAAAAACATTCGTGCGACTATCCAACTTTTGGATATATTGACTTTTAAGTTGGATCATCATCCGTTGCCAGTTTTTTTAGATTTATAACCTCTCGCTCATTCAGGATTCTTGCTTGAGGTATAGAAGATATTGATATGGTGCCGTCAGGTTCAATGGATACTTGGGGTGAGGTTACTATCTGGCAGTCAATGTCAGATGCCGAAAGCAGGCTGATTAATGGTTGTGCACCATTCAGATCTTGTCTCAGGAGCATTGCTCTCATATAGTCACTGCTGTTTGCTTCTCCAAAAGTCAAGATTGCCTTGCCCGGGTTTTCTGTGGTGGAACGTTCAAGAAATTCATTGATTAAACTGGCGGGATTAGGATCTGCCAGAATCAGACCGGTATCATCAATGCTTCCTCCAATCAAATGCATCAGGCTTCTGTTTTGATAGTAGCCGTTGTTTTGGTCGAATTTATCCAGGAGTCCTATTCCTGTGCAATATGTCAGTCCTTCGGTGCGCAGTATAGTTTTTGTGTCAGTGGCAACATAGCGTTTACCCATGGGGACATTATGTGTATTGGCCTCACGAGACAACGTGCGAATAGTGTTTTGCTTTTCTGTATTGTTTGTTTTTCCTATCCTGCGGCCAAATTTGTTGCTGTTGATTTTCTCTACCGCTTGATCTCGCCGGGTTCCTGTATAACTCAGGTCGCTCTGAAGCCTGTTTAGTTCATTGCTGCTGATTGACATAGAAGTTGCGTGTCTAAATGATGAGATAAGGCTTTGCACTGTTTAATCCTCAAAATTGCAAGGTAAGTTTCCTCGTAATTGTTCAGCACCCAGCAAAGGCATATTACTGTAATTCTGAACAGCTTTAAGTAGAGACTGGTATATACCCATAAGTAGCTGACGACAAATAGCTCCGATTTCTGTAGCAGCCTGAGATTTTCTGCTTTAATTTGGCCATTCGAACATCCTGTTCGTTGCCATCGTTGTCGAAGGGGGTTGTAAAATCTGACATTAAGCGCAATGTTTCAGTTTTGAACTCAATGAGTCGTTTAAACAGGTCGTAGGCTTTGGTATGTTTGATTTTTTTTACGCCCAGGCCCTTGCCGATGTTTCTCCATATAGGCGACTAGGCGACTGTTAAAGCACGCTGAAGTAAGTGGTCATAAATCTTCTCAATTCGTTCACTGATAACCCCCCGGCATTCGCTGCATATCGGTGATCTTAAAGCCCTTGCAATAATGTCAGGAAAGACTGAGTAATTTCATCAGACGGTGGTGGCTTACTGTTGTTTTGATTTTGCCAACCCTGTCTTCCAATTCTCTACATCGTTCTTCCAGGCAGGCAAATCTTATGCGAAGCTGCGTATTCTCTTTCAAGAGAACCTCAGTCGATAAAGTTGCAGGTGACTGTGGAACCATGTTGGCAAATGTTGGTAAAAAATATTGCTTGAGAGTTTGGTATAAAAATCAGAAAATTCCAGATTTAGGTGAGGGGTGCTGAACAGTTACAAATTATCCTCTCTTTTCTTGCCAGTAATTATTGAATTTTATTGCTATTGCAGGCCAAAGCCGTTCATCTAATCAGCTCCATAACTACCCGGATTGCTTAAAGCGGATTTTCCTACCTGATAGCGTCTGAAAGCCTGCGACCATCCATGGGCAAGGTTAACAAATCAGGAACTAATCAAAAAGGCCAGGTTGCTTTTCTCGGAATTGATCTGAGCAAAAAGAGTTTCCAGCTACATGGTGTTGATGCCAAAGGTCATGTGGTTATCAAAAAGAAACTTAATCGCAAAGCACTCTTGCCCTTTATTGCTAATCTGCCTCAATGCGCTATTGGCATGGAAACTTGTGGAGGTTAACTACTTATTATGGCCCCCAGTTCGTAAAACCTTACGTAAAGTCAAACAAGAATGATGCTGCTGATGCTGAGGCTATCTGTGAAGCAATGCAACGGCCCAGCATGTGCTTTGTACCAACCAAAACGATTGAGCAGCAGGATATTCAGAGCCTGCACAGAATACGCAGCCAGGCCGTGGCCAGAAGGACTGCATTGGGTAACCAGATCAGAGGTTTGTTAATACAGGGTCATTATTCCCAAGTGCATAGCCTTCATTCGTAAACAGATCCCCCTGGTGCTGGAAGATGCTGAAAACGGTTTAACAGTGTTGTTCCGTGAACTTCTCAGTGAACTGTACGAAGAGATGAAACACCTGGACGAGCGAGTAGAAAAGCTTGAACAAAAGCTCGAAACCATTGCAGCCAATAATGAAGCTTGCAAACTATTGCTAAACTCTTTAGTCATGATGGAAAACTTTTCCTTGCAATGCGGGGCGGAGCATATATGACCCCTGCTTTCCCCAAGTCCTGAGCAGCCTGGCTGCTCATAAATGATGTTTTATCAAAGCGCTGATTGCCTTTGTCCTTTCTGGACATTGATTACCGACAAAAAAACTGATTTTTTGGATACTCCCGGTCGTGATATTTGGTTATTTTGGCTTTAGATTCTTTGGATGTCCTGTAATCCGTTATCCTGTAATCCGCCTTGTTTCACCTTATCTCGCCTCCAGCTTTCAATCTCAATGTTTCGGGAATTTTTTGTTAGGCATTCTTACACACTTGTTAGCAATAATTTGCTACCAACAAGTTATAAGGCTCAAAATACTTAAAATTATGAAGGAATAAAGACTTGGATCAATTAGTAAACCCGTCCCTGTTGCCAGGGGCATATACCCCAGAACACTCTAAAATGGAGGCAAACAGCTTATCTACAAATAGTGATGATAAGAAGTATCTTCCAGGCGCAGCAGGACACAAAGAAATTAATTGTGGAAATATGGGGCTTTCATCAAGGTGCATTTCTGAGGTTATGATCGAAAAAGATAAGGATAATCACTACATCGACCTTGCAAAAAATATAGTCCTCACTGTAGATCCCACGCTTCATGATTCAATTGATGAGGACTCCTGGAAAAACATGGCTGATAGTTTACAGTTTTCAGGTATTGATTCATTAGAGAAAGCCACTGCTATGGATTTAAAGGTATGCCCTCCATGTCCGGTCTTTCACACATGGGTCGCACTGCATGGTACCACCATATTTAATGGCTTGAATAATCCTGAAAAATACCAGGGGATGAATTATGTTCAAAGGATATTAGAAGAAGGAACTGAACTCAGTAAAAATGATATCCCACTGCTTATAGTGTTTTCAGATATGAAGCTAAGAGAATCTCAAATTGATCAGATGAAGGGTGAATTTAAAAAACATGATAATATCTTATGTGTCTCTTTGGAAACAGACCTACAGCTAGAATTCCCAATAGAATTAAAGGAATATGCTTCATCTATGGACGTTAGGTTTTTGGATTCTATTAGAATTGTTGTATCTCAAAACATTACTAAGACTATAAGTTTTTGCATGGATAAGGCAAAGTCTGAAAACAAACCCCAACTGGCTGATCGTTTAGAAAAGCTCGGCGTTAATCATTTGTTTTATTCAGATATTGATAATCAATGGTTATCCAAACCACCTTATATATTAGCTAGACATGGGATGTTTACTCTGCCAATAATGGCAAAAAAATTGCCACTCATCACCTTTCATTGTGGTGATTGGTTTGTAGAAGAACTATCTGATTATGATAGAGAGCGTTTAAAGGCGCATAGGTCATTTTTCTCTGATTTTCCTTACTTAAATAAAAATAATTCAAAAAAATGGTCTAAGGAGAAAGCGAGAAAGCTATTTGATTATATTTTAAGTGGTAAAGCAAAATTGAATTATCAATATCTATCAAAACAGATCGTAAAAATTTCCTCTGACTATCATTCTCTATTGAAACCTGATGATGAAGTTGTTTCCTGGGAAGGTGACAATGGTTGTTTCTTTGTGACAGAGCACTCTAAAGATGCTTTTTTAAGAGCCGCTTCAAAGAGAATCCAAGAGATAAACCTTCATCAAAAGCCAAATACTAAATGTTGTCATAATCCAGACCCATCATACTATAGAGAAGCTCATAGTCTCGTTGGAATGCAATTACTCAAGCATTATTATTATGGAAAGGATTACACATGGGACGTTTGATAGAAGAGAGGAATGGATTTAAACCATGCAATGTAATAATCGTTTCTATCGGGCCATTGGCACGCTGGCATCACTGAAAAGCTATGCTCAGAAAATGGCAACTATTTCTAACAAAGTATTCTATGAACTTCTTGGTGCACCTCTCAAAAATTACCGTTGGAGTTGGGGAGCTGCCCGTCCTGATAATTCTGTTATGTTGACATGTTGGAACGAAAAGCGTCGGAAAATAAACGGCAAGACGTATGCTTTGATTCTCTGGTCCGATAAGGCTATCGAAGCTTGGCCAGAAAGTAATCAGAAATCACCTGGTATGGCTGAGCGTCGTCATCATGCCGAGATGATTACCCAAGGTGCGAAAACATATATTCGTCTTGTCAAGGGAGAGGCTGGTGTGATTGATGATGTTAATGACCGTGGCGATGTATCCATTGATGAAGACGGTGCAATGCTTGTGGCTCTTGATGGTAGAATGCCCATTCGTAAACTGAAGATTTGATACAATGTTTGATATCATTGTGATTGTGTTGATAGTGTTATCTCCATTAATTATTCATCTGTTTAAACGCTGGATGACAGTTGACCCACAGAATGCATCCAGACCGAGACAGCATAAACCCCGTGAGCATGTACTGCATCAGTACGGATACGACAAATATGGGAATAGGCTAAAATAGCGGATTTTAACGACCTGTAAGAGTAACCAGTCCTCCCTCTACCTTCTCCCTCCTGATCCGGATATTTCTTGATTATTCGGGCAATTTGTCTACTTACCCTGAATACTGTGCCAATCAACCTTCGACCGTGCATCCTGAGCGGGGTCGAAGGACGCTCAGGGTGAACGGAGATTTTACACATCAAACTCATCGAAATGATGTACCAGGGTCAGTGGTTATTGATCAATTTCCGGTGCCCGGGTTCGGCGAAAGGCAACGCCGTTGGCATCGAACAGATAACAATGCTCAGGTGACAGCTCGATACGTATTTTACTGCCTTCTTCCCGGCGAAGGGAGTCTTCTACCCGCACAATAAAATGCTCTCGAATGGTGTCGTGGCCCATATAGATAAATGACTCGGCACCCAGGCGCTCCAGTGCTTCAATACGTCCATCAACGGCATTGCCATTGTCGGTCTCCGCCAGGGTATGTTCCGGTCGAATCCCTAACACAACACGGGAGCCCGGATCGGCTTTGCTGGTATCGACACAGGCTTTCAGTGTTTCGCCTGTGGTCAGACGAACATGCGTCTCTTGTTCTCCATTTTTTTCAATGACGCCGTCAAAGAAGTTCATTTTGGGTGAGCCAATAAAACCGGCAACGAACAGGTTGGCCGGATGGTGATAAAGTTCCAGCGGTTTGCCCACCTGCTCAAGGTTGCTGGCCGCGCCTTGTGCCAGGGGGCTCAATACCACAATCTGATCCGCCAGGGTCATGGCTTCCACCTGATCATGGGTGACGTAGATGGAGGTGGTTTTCAGTCGGCGATGTAATCTGGCGATCTCCTGCCTCATCTGGACACGCAGGGCGACATCAAGGTTCGACAGAGGCTCATCAAACAGAAAGACCCTGGGCTGTTGCACAATGGAACGGCCAATAGCAACCCGCTGTCGTTGGCCTCCGGACATGGCTTTGGGTTTACGCTCCAGCAGTGCCTGCAGTTGCAGGATGCGGGCGGCTTCATCAACCCTCTCATCAACAACGCTTTTTTGTGCCCTGGCCAGCTTCAGGCCAAACGCCATGTTTTCGGCAACGGACATGTGGGGATAGAGGGCGTAAGACTGGAAGACCATGCCCACACGCCGCTCATTGGGTGGCCAGTCATTCACCTTCTCGCCATCAATGCTCAGCTCACCGCTGGTGATATCTTCCAGTCCACAGATCATCCTCAGCAGCGTTGACTTGCCACAACCGGATGGGCCGATGAACGCGATAAATTCACCATCACCAATGTTCAGGTTGATATCTTTCAGAGTCCAGGTTTGCCCCTGGTCATAACTTTTCGCAATGTTGACGAGTCTAACTTCTGCCATAGGACACCTTTAACAGATCGCTGCCCGCCGCCCGTTGCCCGTTGCCCGCAAAAGCCGGATTTGCTTACGCTTTTACGGGCAGCGGGAAGCAGGCGGCGGGCGGCGTTTTTTTTAACCTTTGACACCGCCCGATGTTAGTCCTCCGACGATCCAGCGCTGGCAGGCAAGGAAAATAATGGTAATGGGAAAACCGGAGAGCACAGCGGCAGCGGCAAAGTCGCCCCATAAATAGTTCTGTGGGTTCAGGTACTGCCTTGAGCCCACCGCAAGGGTGAGATTATCCATACTCTGGAGTAGCACGGATGCCACCGGGTATTCGGCAATACTGGCGATAAATGCCAGGATAAAAACAACCGCCAGAATGGGAACGGACAGCGGCAACAGCACAAAACGGAATGCCTGCCAGGGCGTTGCCCCATCAATAGCCGCTGCTTCTTCCAGAGAGTTATCGATGGTTTCAAAGTACCCTTTGATCAGCCAGATATGCAGTGCCATGCCTCCCAGGTAGGCGATTGTGACGGAACCCAGGCTATCCAGACCGAGCCAGGGGATGTAGTCACCAATCTTGTCAAACAGTGAGTAGATGGCAACAAGCGCAAGGACGGCCGGGAACATCTGCAGGATCATCATGGCCGTCAGCATCTGTTGTTTAAACCGGAACCGCAGCCGGGCAAAGGCATAGGCACCGGTTGTCGCCAGAATCAATATCAGGGCAGAGCTGGTGATGGCGACCTTGATGGAGTTCCACAGCCAGGTCAGCACCGGAAACGGTGGTTGGGTAATAGAGCCATCGGCATTCTCCCAGGGGATACCCAGTGCCAGATACCAGTGTTCAAGGCTGGGGTTTTGAGGAATCAAAGAGCCCGTGGCAAAGTTACCGGTGCGCAGGGAAACCGAGATAATCATGAAAAAAGGGAACAGGATAATCAGCAGGAAAAGCCACATCACAATACGGGCTGACCAGACCCGGTACTTCAGATTTCTTGGTTGCACCATTGCCATGACACAGTCTCCTGTATGGCTACGTAAAAGCTTTACCACAAAGGCACAAAGTCACTGAGAAGAGATGTTTCCCGTTTCCAAAGCTTCAGGATGTTGAATAAATGCATCAAAATAAGTCTGCAAAAAGCGCTTTGTGTCTTGGTGTCTTTGTGGTTCAAAAAAATGGTTCCCGGCATTACTGCAATCGTCGTGTTGCTGTCAGGTTTGCCCAGGCAATAAAGCCCACCATCAGAAAGATCGCTGTGGCAATCGCGGAGGCCAGACCGTAATCCTGGCCATAGGAGCCAAAGGCAATACGGAAGGTGTAGCTCACCAGGATATCCGTAGTTCCGGCCGGGGTAGTGGCGTGGAGCATGTCCGGAGCGCCACCGGTTAACAGGGCGATCAGAACCAGGTTGTTAAAATTAAAGGCAAAGCTGGCAATCAGTAGTGGAATCAGCGGTTTGATGATCATCGGAATGGTAATGTGGAAAAGATTCTGGATCGGTGAAGCGCCATCAATGGCCGACGCTTCATAGAGATCATCCGGAATACTTTTCAGCAGCCCGATACAGAGGATCATCATGTAGGGGTAGCCCAGCCAGGTGTTGACAATAATGACCATGGATTTGGCCAGCAGCTCATTACTGAACCATTCTGGTTTAATTCCGAAGAGCATATCCAGTAGCAGGTTGATTTCACCAAAGTTCTGGTTAAACAGCCCTCTGAAAATCAGGATGGAAATAAAAGCCGGTACCGCGTAAGGCAGGATCAACAGCAACCGGTAAACACCATTCCCTTTCAGCGGCTCCCATTGCACCAGACAGGCCATTAACAGGCCGATGATCAGTGTGAAGGCGACAGAAAGCCCGGCAAAAATAACCGTCCAGGTAAAGATCTTCAGGAAAGGTCCCTGAATACCCGGGTCAGTAAAGACCCGGACAAAGTTATCCCATCCCGTATAGATGGTGAAACCGGGACCCATCTGCTCGGTACCGGCTTCATTGGTGTAATACCCCGTAGCCATATCCGGATAGATGATCTCTCCCGTGCGGTTATCGACTAGGGCAAGGCTTTGTTCCGGGTATTGCCGGTCAGAGTGGTCATCGGGACGATAAATCCTGGCAATAGCCCCGAACTTTCTCAGACTGGTCATGGCCAGCTCAGTGCCATCAGGCAGAACAATATCCAGCTTCTGCAGGGTCGAACGCTTTTTGATGACGTCCCGGATAGGGAGGGCCGCTCCGGTTGGCACATGGATGGATTCAAAGGCTTTCAGCTCCTGAGGCTTGTCACTTTCGGTAAATGGCTCGGTCAGGTAGTGCGCCTCACCGCCTGCAGCGCTGGTCAGCATCAGCCGGAAGCTGGGGCCTTCCTGATACATTTTGAAAGAAAACGATTCGCCGCCCGTACGGTAGGTCTTTGCCAGGTGTATAGCCCTGACCCGTTCAAGAGAAAGCAGGTGGTTGGAGCTGTAATTGGTAAAGGCGACATTGACCGTGTAAACCAGCGGAAAGACGATAAAGGTAATTATCCCCAGAAGGCTGGGGTAAACATAGCGATAGTTGTACCCTTTTCTACTGATAACAACCCATGTACCTACCGCTGCGAGAAGCAGCACGAGCATGGCAAAAGCCAGTTCTCCCTGGGCATACATCAAGGTCACACCGTATAAAAGTACCAGATCAATAACGGCAACAATACCGATCACCAGATAGGCACCGTTACTGTTGCTGGCTCTTGATGTGCTCATGGGGTGCTGGCCTCTCGACAGGAAACGGTTAGCCGATGATGCGTTTTGCCGCGTCGTTCAGGGCTTCACGGTAGTTTTGTCGGCCACTGGTAATATTGCGCAGAGCGGTCTCCATGGCAGACCAGAATTTACCCATCTCGGGAACATTTGGCATGATCAGGCCCTGTTCAACATTCTTGTACGTTGCTGCGATACGAGGGTCTTTCATCAGTTTTTTCATCAACGCCCTATTGGCTACGGCACCAAGAGGGACGTCGTTGTTCATAACGGTCAACCCCTGTTCGGTGAGCAGGTAATTCTCCAGAAACTCTTTGGCAATGGACTTGTTAGGGCTGGCATTATTAAGTGCTGCCCCCCATACGCCAACGAATGCCTTGGCCGGTTTGCCATGAAGTTTGGGCAGTGGTGCAACACCATAGTTGATTTTACTCTTATCCAGATTCGCCCAGGCCCAGGGGCCGGTGATCATCATGGCGACTTTCTGCTGGTTGAAATTGGCTTCCATCACGCCATAGTCAACGCCACGTGGCATCACGCCTTTATCGATCAGGTCGAGCAGCATCTTGGCACCTTCCATTGCGCCTTTGTCGTTTACACCGGTTTTCTTAACGTCATAGCCTTTGGCCGTTTTCTGAAAAACATAACCGCCATCTGCTGCCAGCAGTGGCATGGTGAAATAGGGTTGAACCTGATCCCACATAATCGTAATGATGCCTTTTTCATTCTTCTTGTTGGGGACTGGCTGCTGTTTCAGTTTACTGGCCAGGGGAAACATTTCTTCAAAGGTGGCAGGCGGTGTTGGCAGGATCTCTTTGTTATAAATAAGGCTGATGGCTTCCAGAGAGACAGGGTAGCCATAGATTTTGCCATTACTGGTCATGGCTTCCCAGCCAATGTTGTTCACGCCTTTTTTAAACTCTGATGATGGGCGGACAGGTGCCAGCAAACCACTTCTCGCCCATTCACCATATCGGTCATGGGCCCAGAAAATAATGTCAGGTCCGCTGCCGGAGGCTGCTGCCTGTTGAAAGCGGTCGGTAATATTTTCCGGGATTTCGACTTTAACGGTTATCTCCATGTCTTTGGTAAACTGGGCACCGACCTTGCGAATACCTTCATAGGCTTTGTCGCCACCAACCCATATCAACAGCTCGTCAGAGCTGAAGGCCGATACGCTACCGGCAAAGATCAGTGACAGTGCTGTCAGGATAGCTGGGAAAGTTTTTTTAATCAGCGAAGGGATCATTTCTGATTTCTCCGGGCAAACCAGGCTGCTTGAAAGCGGCTGGCTATTCGGGTAAGGGACGTCGTTAACAGGTTAAAAGAACCATGGTTGATTACTAAAAAACCAGTCAGGTCTTAGCCAGATGAATGAATCGAATACCGACTAATAATAATCGCTGTGTTTGAGTATGCCAGTAAGAATATCCAATACATTAATTAAGGTGATGTTTTGGTTATTAACAGTTTGTTTTTAATACTACTTTTCCGCTGCGTGGTTATATTTGAATGTCAGTTGTTATTTGATTTATATAAATCAGTTATTTGTCGTCGTTTATATTGCTTAAATTGATATAACTCTAAAAAAAAACGACAAAAGTATACCTAATCAGGGTCAGGCAACTATAACTTACTCATGGTTTTCCATTATTGGTAATGGCGCAAGGACTAACTTTGCCTCCATATACCGGTTCTTAGTTTTTAGTTACTTCTCTCAAGCTGTTTTCTGTGACGACTCCTCTCAATAGATCAATCTGACAAGCTTGAGCTGCCACAAGAGAGTGTTTGATATGGATAGAATCAATGTAGATCTGAGTTCAGTTCGTAATATGGATACGGTTCAGATTGAACAGGGAATTCGTCGTCATCTTGAACAGTCTCTCGGGGTTGAACCCGAGGAAGCGACCCCCGGCGATTACTGGGAATCATTAAGCCTGCTGGCCAGGGAGATCAATCTGGATCGTACCAGGAATACCCGGAGGGATGAAAAAGACCAGGGAGCCCGAAGGGTTTACTACCTGTCACTTGAGTTTATGGTAGGGCGCTTGCTGGGCAATAACCTTCATAATCTGGGGATCTACCATCAGGCTGAAAAAGCCATGGCCAGTTTTGGCGTGAGCCTTGCGGATGTTCTGGAATACGAAACGGATCCGGCACTGGGTAATGGCGGGCTTGGACGACTGGCGGCCTGTTTTCTCGACTCACTGACCACTCTGAACGTTCCCGCATTTGGTTATGGCATTAATTACCGCTTTGGTCTGTTCAAGCAGGGCTTTGTCAGCGGTAAACAGGTGGAAAGCCCGGATGCCTGGCGGGAAGACAATTTTCCCTGGGGCATTGAAAAACCGAAAAGAAAACAGGTTATACGATTATACGGCAAGGTCAGGGAGGTTGATGGCAAAAAGCTGTGGGAGGATACCCAGGAAGTGCTCGGTGTTCCCTGGGACTTGCCAATAACCGGCTATAACACTGAGCGTGTTAACACCCTGCGCCTCTGGGAGGGGCGGGCGACAGAAGGGTTCGACCTGGACAGCTTTGATGCCGGTCGTTATCAGGATTCCAGGTTCCGGGAAATTCTTGCAGAAAATATCAGTCAGGTGCTCTATCCAAACGACAGTCATCCGGAAGGCAAAGAGCTGCGCTTTATTCAGCAGTATTTCTTTGTTGCCTGCTCGCTGGCGGATCTTATTGCCCGTTACAAGCGTGAGCATAAAGGCTGGGAAGAATTCACCAGTAAAGTCGTTATTCAGTTAAATGATACGCACCCGGCAATCGCTGTGCCTGAGATGATGCGAATACTTATGGATGAAGAGGATTTTGTGTTTACCAAGGCTTTGGAAGTATGCCGCAGCGTTTTCTGCTACACCAACCATACGCTGCTGCCTGAAGCCCTGGAAACCTGGCCTCAGGGGTTGGTCGCAAGGGTTTTACCCAGACACATGCAGTTGATCTATAAACTGAACTACCACTTTCTGAATAAGGAGGTAGAAGCACGGTGGCCCGGTGACCATCAGATGAAACGTCGCCTGTCTATTATTGAAGAGCCGGCAAATCCTGCGGAACCACAAATGGTACGTATGGCATACCTGTCGGTTATTGGCAGTCATAAAGTCAATGGTGTGGCTGCTTTGCACTCAATGCTGGTGAAGGCAAATCTCTTCCCGGAATTTGACCAGCTCTGGCCTGAGAAAATTGTCAATGTCACCAATGGCGTAACCCCCAGACGCTGGCTTGC
This sequence comes from Thalassotalea sp. G20_0, assembly GCF_017744175.1. NCBI lineage: Bacteria > Pseudomonadati > Pseudomonadota > Gammaproteobacteria > Alteromonadales > Colwelliaceae > Thalassotalea > Thalassotalea sp. G20_0. The sequence continues at coordinate 135,684 of NZ_JAGHQV010000002.1, forward strand.
CAACTGTAACCCTGAACTTGCTGAGCTGATTGATCAGACGCTCAGCGGCGACTGGCGCAGCGATCTTGCCCAATTAAGCGAGTTAAAGACCCGGGCTGATGATCCACAGTTTCAGGAAACATTTGCCCGGATCAAACTGGACAATAAGAAACACCTGACTGGTGTTATAGATGAGCTGGGCGGTGTCAAAGTCAATCCTGAGGCGATCTTTGATGTGCAAATCAAGCGTCTGCATGAATACAAACGGCAGCAGCTGAATCTTTTGCATATCATCGCGATTTACCGTCGTCTGCTCGAAGACCCCGACCTGGATGTACCACAACGGGTGTTTATTTTTTCAGCCAAAGCAGCGCCGGGTTATCTGGTGGCGAAAAACATTATCTACGCCATTAATCGTGTGGCTGAGCGAGTCAATAATGACCGCCGCATTCGGGACAAGCTGAAAGTGGTGTTCCTGCCCAATTACCGGGTCAGTCTGGCTGAGAAAATCATTCCTGCGGCCAATGTTTCTGAGCAGATATCCACCGCCGGTTTTGAGGCTTCAGGTACCGGGAATATGAAATTTGCCCTGAATGGCGCGTTAACCATAGGAACCCTGGATGGTGCCAATGTGGAAATTGCTGAAGAGGTGGGCGAGGACAATATCTTTATTTTCGGCAAGACGGTGGATGACGTCAGTGATCTGCGTCAGCGGGGTTATAACCCCCGGGATGTCTATCAGCACAATGAAGAACTGAAGGCGGTTATTGACTGGCTGGCATCGGGAGACCTCACTCCTGACGAGCCGGATGCCTTTCGTCCACTGGTGGAATCTCTGCTGGATTCGGACTACTTCCTGACCCTGGCAGACTACCAGTCTTACAGTGACGCCCATGACCGGATCGTTCAAGCCTGGAAGAATCCATCCCACTGGTGGCGAATGGCGATCATTAATACCGCATCCATGGGCAAGTTTTCATCGGATCGGTCCATTGTCGACTACTGTAAAACCATCTGGAATATTGATGTCTAGGATTATGGACGATGCTCTTGAAGGTATCCGGCTGGATTCTGACAGCCGGGATACCGTGCTTGATGACCTTCTGAATAGCTGCTGTGCCAGCCCCTTTGATTTGCTTGGTTGGCATCCCGCCAGAACCGGTAAAGGGCTGGTAGTCAGAGTATGGCGGCCAGACGCCATCAGTGTGGATGTTATTGATGAGGTTACCGGAAAGAGCCTGGGGCCCGCGACTGATATTGCACCGGGGCTGTTTGAGCTGCAATTTCCGGAGATCTCTCAGCCTCTGGCGTATCACCTGCTGGTCACCAATGCCCAGCATCATCAGTTCAGGGCTAACGACCCTTATCAATTTTCCAGCCTCTGTCGCACAGAGCCGGTCATCCGCCACAACTGGCTGCACCATACACTGGGTGCGCACCTCCATTCTGTGACGCTTTCAGGCCATAGCTGGCAAGGCGTCATATTTCGTGTTTATGCGCCCCATGCCCGCAGTGTCAGTGTGATTGGTTCATTTAACCACTGGGATGGTCGGCTGCACCAGATGGCCGGCAGCAACAGTGGTATATGGCAGTTGTTTATTCCTGAAGTAACAGCGGGGGATCTGTATAAATTTGAGCTGAAAGACCCGAATGGTCAGCTTCTGCCCCATAAGGCGGACCCCTTTGCCTTTTATGCAGAGCAGCCACCGGGGAATGCATCCATTGTCTATGATTCCCGCAAATATCAATGGCAGAATACGGTGTGGCATCAGCGCCAGGGGTTAGATCGACCGGTCTGTATTTATGAGGTACACCTGGGCTCCTGGAAAAAAGGCAAGCTTGGGCAGCTGTTGAATTACACTGAACTGGCTGAACAACTGGTGCCTTATGTGCAAGAGATGGGGTTTACTCATGTTGAATTTCTCCCGCTTCACGAGCACCCTTTTAATGGTTCCTGGGGTTATCAGCCGGTAGGTTTATTTGCGCCAACCAGCCGTTACGGTGATCCGGATGGGTTGAAAGCATTAATAGACCGGTTTCATGATGCTGGTATCGGGGTCATTCTTGACTGGGTTCCGGCACACTTTCCCTCTGACACTCATGGCCTGGCCCGCTTTGATGGCACCCATCTTTATGAATATGAAGATCCCCAAAGGGGATGGCATCCGGACTGGCAGACACATATTTATAACTACGGACGCCCGGAGGTCAGACACTTTCTGATCAGCAATGCGTTGTTCTGGTTTGAACAGTTCCATGTGGATGGTCTGCGGGTGGATGCGGTCGCTTCCATGCTCTATCTCGACTATTCAAGGGGCGCAGGCGAGTGGCAACCTAATGTTCTGGGGGGCAATGAACACCTTGAGGCCGTCCAGTTTATCAGGGAGCTGAATGAAACCGTATACCAGCACTATCCCGATGCCATGATGATTGCTGAAGAGTCTACCAGCTGGCCGGGAGTCTCGATGCCTACTTACGACAACGGGCTGGGGTTTGGTTACAAGTGGAATATGGGGTGGATGCATGACAGCCTGAATTACCTGGCCCGCTATCCGGAGCATCGTCGTTATCACCATGATCAGATCCTGTTCAGCATGGTGTACAACGACAGTGAACACTTTATTTTACCGCTTTCCCATGATGAGGTGGTCCATGGCAAAGGCACACTGCTCAGCCGAATGCCGGGAGATGAGTGGCAGCAGTTTGCCAACCTTCGCGCTTTGTACGGTTATATGTTTGGGCATCCCGGTAAAAAATTGTTGTTTATGGGCGCGGAGCTGGGTTCCTGCCGTGAATGGAATCACGATGGTCAGCTGGACTGGTTGTTACCGGAGGAAAGTCAATTTTCCCGTGGTCTAACGACTATGGTCAGGCATTTGAATGCCACTTACCGGGCCTCACCTGCCTTATGGCATTTCGATTACAACCCAACGGGCTTTCAGTGGTTAATTACCGATGATGAGCTTCAGTCAGTTATCGCCTTCAGTCGGCATACCGTCAATGACTCACCGGTGGTGGTCATTTGTAATTTTACCCCGGTGGTCAGGCCCCATTACCGGCTGGGAGTCCCCGTAGCCGGTGTCTGGAAAGAGGTGTTTAATTCCGACAGTCGTGAGTTTGCCGGCAGTGGTGTGTTGAATGAACTGTCCCTGGTGGCAGAACCTGTGCCAATGCATCATCAGCTGCATTCATTAGTGATGACGCTACCGCCATTAGCGACGGTTTTTTTGCACCTGAACGAATAAACCATTTCTCTGGATATGAGCAGATTGCTCATTAAGGATGCGCGAATATGAGTCATTTTTTCACGCCGGATGATTATGCCATTGCAGTGGCTGAGTCCCCCGTTGGCAAATACGTCTACACCCCTTATGTAAAAAGTCTGTTTATGACGCATCCAGTGAACTCTGTGCTGGATCTGCGCTGCAGCGAAGGTTTCTTTTCCCGCCTTGCCCTGGCGGCCGGGGCTGAGTATGTGGTGGGTGTGGATCAGTGTCCGGCCATGCTGGATCGGGCTATACAGTTGAACGAGTCTGCTGACCCTGGTATTGAGTACAAGCAGGCGGATCCAACAACATTGCGACTGGAGCGTTCATTTTCAGCGGTGCTGGCCTTCTGGCTGACCTGTCGTCTGGCGAGCCTGAGCCATCTGAAAGAGCTGGCTGAAACCCTCTGGTATCATACGTCACCGGGCGGCTATAGTTATCTGCTGGCGCTGGATTCTGAGCGTCATGCCCGGGTACAGGGTAATCCTCAGGCACCGGATGACTGCTATGGAAAAAAAGTGGACGCTGTGGCAAACCTGCAGGACGGTGATCCGTTTGAACTGGCCATTCAAGTCGGGGAAACTGAGGTTCATTTTACCGATTACTGCTGGTCTACCGATACTATTGTCCAGTGCTTGCAAGAAGCAGGTTTGACCAACGTGAATGTGCTTTACCCAAACGTTTCTGAAGAAGGGCTTAAGGCCAGGGGGGGCGATTACTGGGCAGCATATCAGGCCGATCCGTTTATTGTGGCGATTGAGGCGTTCAGGAAGTGAGGGATAGTTTTTCGGTATTACTCCATATACTCAAGAAAATCGCCCGCTACTATAGTTCGTCGTCTCCGTATGTTTGATTTCAGGAAGTGCCGAGTTGTCTGCTGTTGCCGTTCTTCCCAGAATGCTGGGAACCCTGTTTTATTACTCTCCAATCTCCGAAGAAGCCAGCAGCGTTATCGCCGAACTGGCTGAGCTGCCTGCTCTGCTGGACTGGCAGAATCCTTCTCTTATTGAAGAAGCTGCTGCACAGCTGTGTTCTGTGGATATAGCGGAATTGACTTATCAATTTTCCCTGCTGTTTGAGGGGCAGGGCGCTATGCCAGCGCCGCCCTGGGGATCGGTTTATCTGGACCGGGAGAATTTGCTGCTGGGTGAAACGGCGCAGGCTTATCGCCAGTTTCTGCGGGCAAACCAGGTGGAACTGGATACCGATTTGAATGAGCCGGAAGATCAGTTTGGCCTGATGATTCTGGCCATGGCTTACTTTATGGAAACGGAGAATGACGATGCGGTGGTGGAATTGCTTGGCACCCATCTGCTGCCATGGTCTGGCCGTTATCTGGAATTGCTGGCAGAGGCGGATGAGAGCGGCTTTTACCGTGCGCTGGCGGTGGTGGCTGATGAATTCCTGAAGGAAGTCTCTGCAGCGTATGATGTAATGGCGGAACCCCGTCAGTTATATCGATAAGCTTTTTGCACCGCAATATACATTAAGGCTGTCGTACTAGCACTTGAACCACAAAGGCACAAAGACACAAAGTTTTTATGGGCTTGCCTGAGCTACGCACGGCAAACAATAAAGGCTTCCTTTGTGTCTTCGTGTCTTTGTGGTGCAAAAAACTGGCTAATTCACAGCCTGTTGTTTCATCACCTGCAGCAGTGCCTGAACCGGGTGTGGAATCTTGCCATCACCATAACGTTTCACCTGGCTGCGACAGGAATAACCGGTAGCCACCAGCCTGCCACTGTGTTCAGGGTTCTGCACAACCTCCTTCCAGCTCATATCGTAGAGCTTTCTTGAGGTTTCCTGATTACGGGTCTCATGGCCGTAGATGCCCGCCATGCCACAACAGCCGGTGGCTTTATAGGTGAGTTTAAGGCCCAGGTCACTGAATAACTGTTGCCATTGAGCAGGAGCTGCGGGGACATTGGAGATTTCTGTGCAGTGGCCCAGTAGCACAAAGTCTTCGCTTTTGTTGGAAAGAGCCGTGCTGGCAAGGTTTAATTGCAACTGACGTATTGTTTCTGACTGTTTGGCAAACCATTCGGACAGGAGCAGTACTTCCGGGGATCTGTCGCCCATCACTTCCCGGTACTCATCCCGATAGGTCAGGGTAACCGCCGCATCAATGCCCACCAGGCTGATGCCAGTGTCGGCCAGTGCTTTCAGCTCCTCACCATTGGTTCTGGCGATTTTTTCAAACCGACCCAGGAAGCCATAGACATGGAGTACTTTTCCATTGGGGCGGTAAGGGGCAATCAATGGGCGGTAGCCAAGACGAATCAGCAGTTCAACCAGGTCGGTCAGCAGCGGTGTTTCAAAGAAGCTGGTAAAGGCATCCTGAATAATAATGACGGTTTTATCCCGTTCACTATCGGGGATGGCATCCAGCAACGTGCGGTTGGCAATGGCCGCACCAGCACGACAGCAGTCGTTAACCGGCGATGAACTGGTAATCGCCGGAATATCCTGCAGACCAATGGTTTTGCTGGCAAGGGTATTGGCCACTGACCAGCCCATAACCAGATTGTAAGCCGGTTTGATCCTGGCGAGTACCGGCAGCATTGGCTCCAGTAAACCGGCCACATGGTGTTTGACCGGTCTCGGGTAGCGGCCATGATAAAGTTCGAAGTAACGGGAGCGCAGGTCGGGCACATTGACCTGAATCGGGCATTGCCCGGCACAGGACTTACAGCTCATGCAGTTATCCAGAGCTCCATACACCTGATGACTGAAGTCCTCTTCACCCCGCCATTTGTTCACCAGGTTTATCAGTTTCTGACCACCGTTGTAGAGTGGGCCCGCCTGACGGATCTTATGGCTTTCGCCAGCTATGTCGGCACCAGCGGCGGTTTGTAACCGCAGCCACTCCCGCACCAGACCAGAGCGGCCTTTCGGGGATTGCGTCCGGTCATAGGTGGCTTTCCAGGTGGGGCACATGGCGCTGTTGGGGTTGTAATTAAAGCAGGCACCGTTGCCGTTGCAGTACAAACTGCTGGTAAACGCGGCAAAGGCATTGCGCTCAATTTCCCGGTCCTGCTGGCCACGGGTGGGCACTTCATCAATCTTCAGCAGCTGAACCGGTTCGGTGGCGGGGGTGGCAATCTTGCCGGGGTTTAACTGGTTGTAAGGATCAAATACGCCTTTAATTTCCTGCAGCACCGGGTAGAGTTCGGCAAAGAAGTCCGGTGCGTATTCCGAACGGATTCCTTTACCGTGCTCGCCCCAGAGCACACCACCATAACTTCTGGCCAGGGCGGCCACGTCATCACTGATTAACCGGACCAGTTTCTCCTGTTCCGGGTCTTTCATATCGATGGCCGGGCGCACATGGAGAACACCGGCATCCACATGCCCGAACATGCCATAGGAAAGGTGGTGACTGTCCAGTAGTGCCCGGAAAGCCTGAATAAAGTCAGCGAGATTTTCCGGAGGAACCGCCACATCTTCCACAAAGGGTATAGGGCGTGCGTCGCCTTTCATATTGCCCAGCAGCCCGACAGCCTGCTTGCGCATGTTCCAGATTTTTTTAACATTGCCGGTGCCTTTCACGACGCTGTGACCGGCACGCCAGATACTGACCGGTTCTTCCAGTACGGCTGTCAGGCGATCGATACCCTGCTGAATCTCCGTTTCATTGTCGCCGGTAAACTCGACAAAGTTGATGCCGTCAATATCATCACTCTGCCCGGGAAAGAAGTCTTTGACGTTTTCCCAGACACTGTCAGCCTTTGCCAGCCCAAGCACACGGGAGTCGATGGTTTCAATGGAATCTGGCACAGCGGACATCAGTGTCTGGGCATCCTGCAGCGAGTCCTGGAAACTTTTGTAGAAAACCAGCACCAGGGCAGAGTGTTTGGGAATAGGCAGCAGGTTAACTTTAATCTCACTGATGATGGCCAGGGTTCCTTCGGAACCGCAGAGAATGGCATTCAGATCATGCTGGTTATCTTTATTGACAATATTGGCCAGGTCATAGCCGGTCAGGTTTCGATTCAGGTGAGGGAATACGTCAGACACCTGTTGTTGATGTTCGCGGTGGGTCTTTTTCAGGGTGTTATAAATCTCGCCAATGCGGTCCTGTCGTTGACACAGCTGCTCTAGTTGATCGTTATCGACTGGTGAGGAGTTCCATACCGTGCCATCGGCAAGCACCGAGGTCAGTTCAAGTACATGGTGCCGGGTTTTGCCATACACCACAGAACCCTGACCGCTGGCATCGGTATTCACCATGCCGCCCACGGTTGCCCGGTTGCTGGTGGAGAGTTCCGGGGCAAAGAACAGGCCTTCTTTCGCTGCCAGCTCGTTCAGGTAGTCTTTGACCACGCCGGATTGAACCCTGGCCCAGCGCTCTCTGGTATTGATCTCCAGCACCTGGTGCATATAACGACTGGTGTCCACCATAAAACCAGACGTCAGCGACTGACCATTGGTGCCGGTACCACCACCGCGGGGAGACACGACGATCTGATGGAACGCCGGTTTATTGGCCAGGGTGAGAATCCTGCTGATGTCTGCCGTTGAGCGAGGGTAGAGTACTCCCTCTGGCAGTACCTGATAGATCGAATTGTCTGTTGCCAGAACGGTCCGGTCGGCATAGCCCAGCTCAATATCCCCGCTAAAACCAGCAGAGGCCAGTTCACGGGCAAAGTGGCTATACAAGGTGTTTGTTGTTTTCTGATCCAGCCTGCTGATCACAGCTTTACTCCCCATCAATCCCGTGGGGTATTGTACGTAAAGCAGAGAAGGTAGGGAACAAAAGGTGGTGGGTTTGGGGGTTGCTCTGGCAAGTTGTGTTTTCTGAAGTCGCTTCCCGCTTCCCGCACAAGCACATGCAGTCTGTCTTTTTCGGGCAGCGGGCAGCACTTATTGCAATATGACCGTTCCTACGCCAACGCCTCCTGAAGAACCTGCAGGTCAGGCTCTGCAAATGGCAAAGCCAACGCTTTCTGCTGAGCCTGCTCAGACATTTTTTTCCAGGTTTTCTGTACAATGGTGATCACCTTGTCCCTGGGGTGTTTGGCGGCAAAGGCCGAAAAGTCCCGGGTCAAAAAGACCAGGCAGGCACAGTCTTCCAGCGTCTGGGTGTCGGCATTTCGCTTGATGCCCTGCTTGCGGATAATCGTTGACGCTTGTGCACAGCTTGCTTCTGAATAACCGTTTCTGGCCATGATTTCACCGGCTTTTCGGGCATGCAGTTTGCCCAGTTCGGTGCGCCACTTCAGGTAGCCGGTGCGTCCTTCAGGGTATTCTGAACGGGGGATTTCCCAGCGGCAGAGGTGCTGACTGCGAACGGCGATCTGCAACTCCTCAGAAGCATCCGGAGCCAGCTGTTGTAACCAGTGGGTCATTTGCCGGGCGTAGCTTAATTCTGCCGGGGTATCATCAATGACGCTTGGGTCCATCTGGTGAAGCTGGTCAATGGCGGCCAATGTTTCTGCAAGCCTGGTCATAAACTGCGATCTCATTTTAAAAATAGTTATGTCGCACTTTTTACTTGATTTGCCAGTGGATTTCGACTGGTATTTGTGATTCTACTCAACTGGATAGTCGGGTTAAAAAGGATGAGTAAAGAAAAGTCCCCGAGGGTTGCCATGGTGGTTGGTGCGACCGGTGCCACCGGGCAGGTGTTGATGCAATACTTGCTGGAGCGAAGCCACTACTCTGAGGTCGTTGTTCTGCACTACCGGACGACACAATGGGCTGGCCACGCCAAAGTCAGGGAGGTGGTGCTGAGCCTGGATCAGTTACAGGATCTGGATTTAACCGTTGACGTCTTGTTCTGTTGTCTTGGTACTACCATAAAAAAGGCTGGCTCAAAGCCAGCCTTTGCCAAAGTTGATCGTGACTATGTTCTGGCACTTGGTCAGTGGGCAGTGGACCATGGACAGCCGTCGTTTCATCTGATCAGTGCTTATGGGGCAGATAAGGGGTCTCTGGGCTTTTATATGAAGGTGAAAGGTGAGGCGGAGAGTGGGCTGAAAGCACTGGGGCTTCGCTCTCTGGCTATTTACCAGCCGTCATTGCTGCATGGCAGGCGAGATGAGTTCCGGCTGATGGAGTCTGTTGGATTTTATCTGCTGTCGCTGTTAGGCAGCCTGCCGGTTTCCGGTTTGAAAGTACTTCGTCCCACCCGGATTACAGCACTGGCAACATTGATGTACCAGCAGTCATTACTGGATGTGTCCGGTTTGCAGGTGTTCCGCCCTTCCGATATTGCTGTCTGTGAATAAGTAGTTAACCAAATGAAATCGTATGTTTCTGACTTAGTGGACAGCCACTCTGCTGCGTTACAACTCCGGTCACATAGCTAAGGCTATGCTCCCTGCGTTGAGCCTTGCATAGTAACTGCTCACTAAGCCAGAAATATACGATTCCATTTGGTTCACTACTTAATAGCGAGGCTGCATTGCACACACCGATGGTATTACCTGAAGACTATTACCTGACCAATTTTCAGCGGCTGCTTGGTTTTGTTGAGCAGCAGTATGCTGATTTATTGAGTTGCCGCGAAACCGCTTTTCTCAACACCTTCCGACGGCTGGAGGAAGATGCACAGAAACTCTATGTGCGGCTGGTAGGGCGCAAAGGCCCGATGTTTCGGTGGGATAAACTCAACTATCCGGAAATTGCCTCCATTGAATTGGCGATTAATGAATTGGTCGGTGCGGGTCTTATGCAGGTTAACCCGCCGCTGGATCTGGTTGCGGTGTCCGATCTTATGACCAAAAGTGAGTTACTGTGCTGTTTTCCTGACCAGCTTGGCCCTTACCGAAGCGAACGTAAGCAGGCGTTGGTAAACCGGCTGGTTGATAGCGGTAACCCATGCCCTGACCTGCCATTTACCATACTTCAACCTCTGTACCGGGAAGAACTGAGAACCTTATTGTTCCTGTTCTTTGGTAACCTCAGTCAGGATTTGACGGAGTTTGTACTTCAGGACCTGGGATTGAATCGTTTTGAAAGCTATCCGCTAAACTCCCGGTTATTTGACAGCCGGGAGGAGCTGGAGCAGGGATTGAGCCTGTCGCTGCTCTGGCAGGAAGTTGCCCGGGACAATAAGAAGCTTGACCTTGATGAGTTGCAAGCCCTGGCCGCTAAGTTACCACCGTCGTCTGATTTCAGCCATCCGACCCTTAAGCGACGTTATGCCCGGCTGGTGAATGCCATTGCCCGTGATCTGGAAAGGCAAGGTGCTTTGCGGGAGGCAGTCGCCAGTTTTCAGCAGTCGTATTTGCCCCCATCCCGGGAACGGCGGGCTCGCATTTTGGCCAAACTCAATGATACGGCTGGCGCTTTGGCACTTTGTGAAGAGATACAGGCTTCACCAGCCAGCAGCCTGGAGATGGCCTTTGCCCATCGGTTTGCCAAAACCCTGAAGGGTGAGAAGCGCAGGCGGCAAACCGCATCGTTTAACCAACGGACTCTTGAGCTGAATGACAATGGGCAGCGGGTTGAATTTCAGGTGCAGGCGCATTTCAAAGATCAGGGTTGGCAGGTGTTTTATGTGGAAAATGCCCTGATCAATGGGCTTGCTGGCCTGTGGTTCTGGGATATTATCTTTGCCGACAGGGAGGGGGCGTTTTTCCACCCGTTTCAGAGTGGACCAGCAGATCTGATGACTCCGGATTTTTATCGAAGCTGTAAGGATTCGATTCATCACCGGCTGGCAGAAATGTCTGAAAGCAATCTTCTGAATACTCTGCTGACAACCTATAACGGGAAGCAGGGGATCAGCAATCATCTGGTTATCTGGCCAGTACTCAGTCCGGGGCTGATTACCCTGGCCGTATCGTTGATACCGATAGAACAACTGCGTGCCATGTTTCAACGACTGATGTTTGATATTGCCCACAACCGAACCGGGTTTCCGGACCTGATCCTGTTTGATCCGGCAAATAACCGGTACCAGTGGCTGGAGGTTAAGGGGCCGGGAGACAGGCTGCAGGAAAACCAGAAATTGTGGTTGGCTTTTTTTCAGGAAAACGGGATTCCAGCGGAGGTGGTGTATGTCAGATGGGCAGCGGACAGAACGCAGCTCAATATAAAGTAGCGAATATCGTACTTCCCTTAGGAACTGCCCTGAAATAACTTCCACCAAGAAAGAATTTTACCACGGAGACACGGAGGCACAGAGAAAAAAATCTTTCTTCCGTGACTCCGTGGCAAAAAAGAGGAAGTTATTCCGGGACAATTCCTCATTTTTTTTTTGGTGTCAATTGTGACCAAACAGCCAGCAAGCTCAGGGAGTTTGAGAAGATACCGATTTCTAAAACGCTTCAATTCTATTTGATTTGCTACAATTAAGCGACAGCTGATGATTGAGGAGGTTGATCATGGTTATAAAAACTGGTCACGACAGTCCTGTTGCATTTGAAACCGATCTCTCCGCCGATTTGCTCAGCAAAGCCAGAGCGCTGCATGTGGATGTCCACGCAGTGATTCAACGAGCGGTGGCGGCACAAGCGAATCTTGCAGATATTGAACGACAGATTGCTCTTGTCTGTGAACAGCAGAGCAGTCTGGTTTATCACCATTTGATCGACAATTACCCCTTGAAAGAGGTGGGCATCAGGGATTGTTACCGAAAGAGCAAGTAGTATTTTCAGCATATCCAGCACCTGATTCAGTCACGGTATATACGCTGTCAGGTCTTTTTTTACATCGAGTGTTACCCGGGTTTGATTCGCCGATCATTTAACGGTCAAGGGGCGTTCATTTCTTGTCAGACTGCAGAGACCACACGGGCAGCGTGTGTACACTGAACCAAGGGATCAGGTGATGTTGCCTGTTCTCTGGCGCTACCCGGTTAGATGTCTACTCTCTCCCTTTCTACACGGTGGGGTCGTTTGCTATGTCCATTTTTGCGCAATTCCAGCAACGGTATGAGGCAGTTCAGCAGGAAGAGCTGAGCCTGCTGGACTACCTGAAGCTCTGTAAAGAGGATTCTTCGGCCTACGCCAATGCAGCCGAGCGCATGCTGAAGGCCATCGGTGAGCCGGAAGTGATTGATACCGCCCGTGATCCGCGACTGAGCAGGATTTTCTCCAATAAGTTGATCAAACGTTACCCGGAGTTCAAAGAGTTTTATGGCATGGAAGAGGCCATTGAACAGCTGGTCTCTTATTTCAAACACGCGGCCCAAGGCCTGGAAGAGAAAAAACAGATCCTTTACCTGCTTGGTCCCGTAGGGGGTGGCAAGTCCTCCCTGGCCGAAAAACTGAAGCAGCTGATGGAAAAGGTGCCGTTTTATGCCATCAAGGGGTCGCCGGTGTTTGAATCGCCGTTGGGACTGTTCAACCCTGAAGAGGATGGGGCCATTCTTAGTGAGGAATACGGCATTCCCGGTCGCTATCTCAGCTACATCATGTCCCCCTGGGCGGTCAAGCGCCTGAACGAGTTTGGTGGCGACCTTACTCAGTTCCGGGTGGTCAAGCTCTACCCAAGCAGGCTGAACCAGATTGCCATTGCCAAAACTGAACCCGGTGATGAAAACAACCAGGACATTTCCAGTCTGGTGGGCAAGGTGGATATCCGCCAGCTGGAAGAGTATGCCCAGGATGACCCCGACGCCTACAGTTTTTCAGGGGCGTTGTGCCGGGCCAACCAGGGCATCATGGAATTCGTGGAGATGTTCAAGGCACCCATCAAAGTGCTGCACCCATTGCTGACCGCCACCCAGGAGGGCAATTACAACAGCACCGAAGGGCTGGGGGCCATTCCCTATGAGGGGATTCTGCTGGCGCACTCCAATGAGTCTGAGTGGCAGTCCTTCCGGAACAACAAGACCAATGAAGCCTTCATCGACCGGGTCAACATTGTCAAGGTGCCCTATTGCATCCGGGTCAGTGAGGAGGTGCATATTTACCAGAAATTGCTGGAACACAGCTCGCTCAAAGCGGCACCCTGTGCCCCGGATACGCTCAAGATGTTGGCCCAGTTCACGGTGCTTTCCCGCATCAGGGAGCCGGAGAACTCTTCTATCTACTCCAAGATGAAAGTATACGACGGTGAAAACCTGAAGGACACCGACCCCAAGGCCAAGCCGTTGCAGGAATACCGGGATATGGCCGGGGTGGATGAAGGTATGAACGGGCTTTCCACCCGGTTCGCCTTCAAAATCCTGTCCAAGGTATTCAACTTCGATCCAACCGAGGTGGCGGCCAACCCGGTGCATCTGCTTTATATATTGGAGCAACAGATTGAGCAGCAACAGTTTCCGGAAGAGGTTCATGACCGTTACCTTGCTTTTATTAAAGAGTACCTGACGCCCAAGTACATTGAGTTTCTCGGCAAGGAGATCCAGACTGCTTACCTGGAGTCTTACTCAGAATACGGCCAGAACATCTTTGACCGGTACATCACCTACGCTGACTTCTGGATTCAGGACCAGGAGTACCGTGACCCGGACACCGGGCACATTCTGGACCGGGGTGCCTTGAGCGAAGAGCTGGAAAAAATCGAAAAACCGGCAGGCATCGCCAATCCCAAGGATTTCCGCAACGAAGTGGTCAACTTTGTACTGCGGGCCCGGGCCAACCTCGATGGCAAAAACCCCAGCTGGTTAAGCTACGAAAAGATGCGCACCGTCATTGAGAAGAAAATGTTCTCCAATACTGAAGACCTGTTGCCGGTCATCTCCTTCAATGCCAAGGGTTCGCAGGAGGACCAGCGCAAGCACGCAGACTTCGTTTCCCGTATGGTGGTTCACGGTTATACCGAAAAACAGGTGCGCCTGCTGTCGGAATGGTACATCCGGGTCCGGAAGTCCCAATGATCCGGTACTGACCGGTCCGTCCTACTGCGGGCCCATCTCCAGCCCCACGACCGGGGTTGATCTACCGAGCTGCAGCTATCGGGAGAGCGTTCATCATGAGCCTCATCATCGACCGGCGTCTCAATGGAAAAAAGAAGAGCACCGTGAACCGGCAGCGGTTTCTGAAGCGCTACCGGCATCATGTCAAAGCTGCCGTCCAGGATGCCATTGACCAGCGTTCCATCACCGACGTTGACAGTGGCAGTGATATCACTATCCCCAGAAAAGACCTCAGTGAGCCGTTTTTTCACCACGGGCAGGGTGGGCATCACGGCCATGTTCATCCCGGCAATCACGAGTTTCACCGTGGTGATCGCATTCAGCGGCCACCGGGTGGCGGAGGGCAGGGCAGCGGTGACGGGCAGGCCAGCGACAGGGGCGAAGGGGCGGATGAGTTTGTCTTCCAGATCAACCGGGACGAGTTCCTGGAATACCTGTTTGATGATCTGGAGCTGCCCAACCTGCTGCGAAAAGAACTGAAAGACAGCACCGACTATCAACTCAAACGGGCAGGGTTTACCACTGCCGGCTCCCCGGACCGGCTGAATATCGTGCGCTCACTGCGGGCTGCCCATGCCCGTCGCATAGCCCTGTCCGGTAAAGACCGAAAAGTGATCCGAACCCTCAAGCGACAGCTCAGGGAAATGGAAGTGAGCCCGGATCCTGTCGATCAGCAGCAGGCTACCCTCCTCCGGGAAGAGATCAAGTTGCTCAACAGGAAACTCAAACGGCTGCCGTTTATTGACGACTTTGACCTGCGCTTCAATAACATGACCAGGGTACCCCTGCCCTCCAGCAAGGCGGTGATGTTTTGTGTTATGGATGTCTCCGGGTCCATGACCCAGGAGATCAAGGACATGGCCAAGCGTTTCTTCCTGTTGCTCTACCTGTTCCTGGAGCGCAACTACGAGGCCGTGGAAGTGGTCTTTATCCGGCACCACAGTGAAGCGCGGGAGTGTGATGAGCACGACTTCTTCTACGCCCGGGAAACCGGGGGCACCATTGTCTCAAAAGCCCTGCTGCTTACCCACGACATCATTCAACAGCGATACCCGCCCGGCCAGTGGAACATCTACATCGCCCAGGCCTCGGACGGAGATAACTGGGGCGAAGACTCCAGCACCTGCACCAACATCATCCTGGACAAGCTGTTGCCAGTTTGCCAGTACTTCGCCTACGTGGAGATTACCGACCGGCATCACCAGAACCTCTGGTACGAGTACGCAACCATTGCCGAATCCTACCCGGATCACTTTGCCATGCAGCACATCCACAGCTATCTGGATATCTACCCCACCTTCCGGCGTCTCTTTGAAAAAAAGGAGGGTTCCCATGTTGGCCGCTGAAGCGCCGGAAAGGCATACCGTCCGGCGAGAAAAACCGCTGTCCACCGGGTCCGAATGGACGTTCGAACTGCTGGACCTTTACGACCGGGAGTTTGCCCGGTTGGCGGATAAATTCCGGCTGGACACCTACCCCAACCAGATTGAAGTGATCAGCTCCGAGCAGATGCTGGACGCCTATTCATCGGTGGGGATGCCCCTGATGTACAACCACTGGAGTTATGGCAAAACCTTTCTCAACAATCAGCAGAACTACCAGCGGGGACGGATGGGGCTGGCTTACGAGATCGTGATCAACTCCAACCCCTGCATTGCCTACCTGATGGAAGAGAACACCATGCCCATGCAGGCCCTGGTGATCGCCCACGCCTGCTACGGCCACAACTCCTTTTTTAAAGGCAACTACCTGTTCAGACAGTGGACGGACGCCAGCGCCATCATTGACTACCTGCTGTTTGCCAAGCACTACATCGCCCGGTGCGAAGAGAAGCACGGCGTTTCGGTGGTGGAAGCGATACTGGATGCCTGCCATGCGCTGATGAATCAGGGCGTCAATCGCTATATCCGCCCCGCTCCGGTCTCGGCAGAGCAGGAACAGGCACGCTCGCGGGAGCGTGAAGCGTATATCCAGCGCAACCTGAACGATCTCTGGCGCACCATCCCGGTGAGCGAGCCACCACAGTCACGTCAGGATGAACGGTTTCCGAAAGACCCGGAAGAGAATCTGCTCTACTTCATCGAAAAGAATGCGCCGCTGCTGGAGACCTGGCAGCGGGAGATTATCCGCATCGTGCGTAAAGTGGCGCAGTATTTCTATCCGCAACGACAAACCCAGGTCATGAACGAGGGCTGGGCAACGTTCTGGCACTACCACCTGATGCATGAGATGTATGATGAAGGGTTGATCACCGAAGGCTTTATTCTGGAATTCCTGCATTCACACTCCAGTGTCGTGTTTCAGCCGGCCTTTGATGATCCGCGGTACAGCGGGATTAACCCCTATACTCTTGGCTTTAACATCTTCCGGGACATTCGCAGGATCTGCGAACAGCCCACGGAAGAGGACCGTGAATGGTTCCCCGACCTGGCGGGCAGTGACTGGCTGGACGCCGTGCACTTTGCCATGCAGAACTTCAAGGACGAGGGATTCATTCTTCAGTACCTGTCCCCCAGGGTCATGCGGGACATGCGCTTGTTCAGCATCGACGACAACGACATCAACCCCTACCTGGAAGTGGATGCCATCCATGACGAGCAGGGCTATCGGCAGTTGCGGGAAAACCTGGCTGCCCTATACAACCTGGGCAACCGGGAACCCAACATACAGGTCTACAACGTGGATGTCCGGGGCGATCGCTCGTTGACCCTGCGCCATTACCTGCACCAGCGACGTCCGCTGGATCGAGACAGCACGCATGAACTTTTGAAGCATCTGCATCGCCTGTGGGGATTTGATGTCAAACTGGACTCGGTAGACCAGGATAACATCATCCATTACACCTTCAGCACGGAAAGCACCAGCGAAAGGAAAGAACAGGTTCAGGTTACGTCGAAAAAGCGGGTCAACCCCTAGCCCGGATATTTCATAAACATGCTCCCGTTCTCGCTTGTCCTTCGCCGCTCTAAGGGAGTTTTGTTCAGTCGACCGTACTCCCCGGTACGGCGCTTCCTCACAAAATCCCATAGAGCGACAAAGCCCTGCGCGAGATTCGGGGCAGTTTATGAAATATCCGGGCTAGGAGGCTGTCCGAGAATAGCGCCCGTCTAGGCGACCCCGTAGCGAGGATGGCAGAAAATTGAGGATAAAAAGTCGGAAATTTTTAGTGAATAGTGGTTCTATTTGCTAAAAATTTCCGACTTTTTAGACCAATTTGCTGCCACCGCAGTAGGGCAGCCTATTCTCGGTCAGCCTCCTAGCGCCCATAAGCAGAAAGCGCCGTAGCAAGTGGATGGGTGCCAGGTGCAGGTTAAACCGGGGCCTGGTGCTCCAACGCAAATGCCCATGGTGCGTGAAAATGTTTTGCGCCACCCTCTGGGATGAAAAATCGTTAAGCAAAATATTTTCACGGCAAAGCCGGGGATTTCCAGCTGAGCTACTGGCCAATCTGTTTTAATTTTTCGTATTTGGATGTTCAGAAAGCATTGCCGATGGTAAAGCAGGTACCGACGTGGGCAGCTTTGCCTTCTCGATCTATCCTGAGCATCCCAGCGGCCACCAGATCACACAGATCGATCATTATTCCATTCGACCCACAGAGTCAGCTATCGTAGCCGCCACGCCTACTGAAGGGTTTGTTCACTCAACCAGGGAAGTGTTAGCTGAAATGGGTTATGACAGTGAGTCTATTGAATCAATGATTGAGCGTGGAATTGCGGGTACTGGCTGGGGCAAGGAGTTCCTTCCCAGCCGATATCAAGTGGCAGCCATAACCTGCCACCCTCTTCCATAAGCATACCGAATTAAGGAATTGCCCCGGAATAATTTGCACATTTTTGAGTTTCAAAACTACGTTCGTCCTGTAGCCTGTCGAAGGGCGTGAATTCGGGCCTCTTGTATTGTGCCAATCACCCTTCGACAAGCCTCAGGATGAACGGAGATCGAGTTCAAAATGTCGAAATTATTTCGGGACAATTCCTTAGTGACAACACTGATTACGGGTGATCAGCATCAATACGTTTGTACTTAATCCGGTGCAGGCCAATGGCTTCTGCACCCAGACGGTCGGCTTCGTACTTGGCAAAGAAGGTCACTTTGGAGTCGCCTTAGAATATTGACCATTAGAAATAACTTCCCAGACGGTTTTGCAGTCGTCCGTTAGAATTCGAGTCACCGGCTGGCAGAAATGTCTGAAAGCAACCTTCGTTGGTAATCACTTCAATTGTTTTCATCAGTCAGTGTCAGATCTTTCATAAATAACACCATGGGTGAACGGTGATCCAGCTCAAGGGTTATCCGGCAGTTGATACGCTGCGGACCAGCGACTTATAGCGGCTGGAGGTTAAGGGACTGGGAGACAGGCTGCAGGAAAACCAGAAATTGTGGTTAGCCTTTTTTCAGGAAAACGGAATTCCAGCGGAGGTGGTGTATGTTGGCTGGGTATAGTCTTTTTAACCTGAATAAAAAAGCCTCATACCGGAAATATAATTTCTTTGTTACAGCCTTTGGATTGATGCTATATACTTCATGTATATAGCTTGGAGGGTGGCGACTGATATGGCGCAAGGTACTGTTTTTGAAAATAATCGGACTCAGGCAGTCCGCTTACCGGCGGAGACCCGTTTTCCCGGTGGTGTTAAAAAGGTCAATGTCAGGGTACGGGGGCAGGACAGGATATTATCTCCGGTGGGTCAGACGTGGGATTCCTTTTTTAATATCAACCCTGATGACGGGGTTACCGATGACTTTATGACTGAAAGGGCTTCACAGGAACAACGGGAGCGGGAGTCACTTTGATGCTGAAATACATGCTGGATACTGACATTTGCATTTATGTGATTAAAAACCGTCCGGCTGTTGTTGGCTCTATATTCAACCGGAATGACGGACTGATTGCCATCAGTGCAATCACCTTGTCAGAGTTGAGCCACGGTGTTGAAAAAAGCAGTAACATCAAAAAAAATCGGGATATTGTTGAGGATTTTGTCAGTCGGCTTGAGGTTCTTGATTATTCCCCAAAGGCTTCAGCTCATTACGGTGATATCCGGTCTGACCTTGAGCGTCGCGGGGAGGTGATTGGTGTTAATGACCTGCATATTGCCGCCCATTGTCGAAGTGAGGGTCTGGTACTGGTGACCAATAATACCCGGGAGTTTAAACGGGTGGACGGACTGCGAATTGAGAATTGGGTAGAGGACTCGCTTGCCTGAATCAGAATTCAGGTTTAAATATTGACGATGGTATCTGCTCCCCAGCCAGCTCGGGTGAAGTTCGCAAAGACCTTGTCATGCCCATCCAGTTTCACCGGTAAGCCCAGTTATGAACTTTTCACTGTGAAATTAGTCGAAAAATGAAATTAACTTCAGGAAAAGTGGAGATACAATTTGATTAACACCAGCAGTGGTTTACAGCCCAAATACGTTATCCCTGAATCTGCCGCCTCTACATCTGAGTCAACGTCTCCCGCTAATAATGCAAACTTTAAGGGGCACCAGCTTCAAGCTACACAGTCAACCCGGCGAGTAGAAGCTGCTCTACAAGGTAAGTGCGCTCTTTGCCTGGAAACTTTCACCAATACTGAAATCAAGCAATTATCCTTGTTGCCATGTTTCCATGTGTACCACTCAGAATGTTATGCTCAAGCATTAAATCAACAGTCCTGTCCTGACTGCAGGGCTCTTGCCAGTCCTTCAAAAATTAAAATTTACCAAAACAGCACATTATTAAGAGAGAATTTGCCACTGGAATGCACTAAAGACCTTTGTCTTGTCGTAGGTGCCAATGCCTCGATCAGCTCCGGCACGCAAGCTCTCTGTCCTTATCCTCTTGCAACTTTCCCACATCAAGAGGCAGAAAATTTTCTGGAAAACAACCATACCCAAATTATTGAATGGCTCCTTGAGTCATTTGCTCAAAAACACTACACAACCGCTAATGTGCGTTATTACGAAAAATATTACGGAACAGAATTCGAACACATTCACCAGAAACCAGCGATTACGCTTTCTGTGCAGCACAACCCCAACGAGCCCATGAAAGGATTGTACTATTCGTCTGCAGATATTAATAAAGCAAAAACGGCAGAATCTGCTTTCACAAATCTTGTGGAAGACATTCGAACCGATTTATTAATTCTCAGCCTGAGAAACACACATCCAGCCATTTTTGACCGCAACACAGACTTATACATCTACCGTTATGATTTATGGACACATAACGCTTTTTTTATCAATGACATAAATAACTCCGTCCCTCTTCGCAACATATTCGATCCATCGACTAAATCTTTTAGCTGGGACAGATTGAAACAGGAGCTGGAAAAAAAGGGTTTTGAATATAAGAAATTATTCGAAACAATCCCTTCTGAAAAATTTTTCGAGCGTAATCAATTTTCCCGGATGAGATCCTTTCAGAGCCGGGGAGTTGATTCTGTTGATGGTTTTCGCAGCCGGAGGGGAACCGTAGACGCAGAATGTAGCACGCCCGGCTCTCAATACCCTGCTAGTGAAAGTACGTTGGAAATTCCCTCTGGGGATTTTGATACCGATAGTTTCTTATTCTGATCTGAAGAAGCTTAACCGGGTAACACCCGATCACCTCGAAATAACTCAGGTTTATTAGCAGCAAATAAGTAGTTGGCCAAATGGAATTGTATATTTCTGGCTAAGTGGGCAGTGACCATTTGAACGAAACCTCCTGTAAGTCCGGTCAGGAACTTTTCATTGTGAAAATAGTCCAAAAGATGAAATTAACTTCAGGAAAAGTGGAGATGCAACTTGATTGACACCAACACTGGGACACAGTCTGAATACGTTATCCCTGACCCTACAGTCCATACATCTGAATCAACGTTTCCATCTAATACCAGTAATGCAAACTTTATGGGGCACCAGCTTCAAGCTACACAGTCATCCCGGCGAGTAGAAGCTGCTCTACAAGGTCAGTGCGCTCTTTGCCTGGAAACTTTCACCAATACTGAAATCAAGCCATTATCTTTGTTATCATGCTTCCATGTGTACCACTCAGAATGCACTAATAAGCTATTAAAGTATCAGCAGCCCTGTCCTGAGTGTAAGGGTGTTGTCAGTCCTTCAACGATTAAAGTCTACGATAACAGCACATTATTAAGTGAGAGTTTGCCACTGGAATGCACTGAAAACCTTTGTACCGTCGTAGGAACCAATGCCTCGATCAGCTCCGGCACGAAAGCTTTCTGCCCTTATCCCCTGGTAACTTTCCCACATCAAGAGGCAAAAGACTTTCTGAAGAACAACCATACCCAAATTATTGCATGGCTCCTTGAGTCATTTGCCCAAAAACAGTACACAATCGCTGATGTGTTTTATGATGAAAAATGTTGCTACACAGACGAATTCATCCAGTTTCACCCTCAACCAATGATTATCATTTCTGTGCAGTTCAACCCCAAGGAGCCCAAGGTTGATTTGGGCTATACGTCTGCAGCTATTGACAATGCGACAACTCCAGAAGCTGCTTTCACAAATCTTCTGGAAGACCTTCGAACCGATTTATTATTTCTCAGCCTGAAAAACACGTATCCAGCTATTTTTGACAGCAAAACAGATCTCTGGATCTGTCGTTATGATTTATGGAAACAGAACGCTATTTTTATCAATGACTTAAATAATTCCATCCCTCTTCGCACCGTATTCGATCCATCGACAAAATCCTTTAGCTGGGATAGATTGAAAAAGGCGCTGGAAGAAAAGGGTTTTGAATATAAGAAGTTATTCGATACAACCCCTTCTGAAAATCTTTTCGAGAGCAGGCCGGTTGATTCTGTTGACGGTTTTTACTCCAATAGGCGGAGTGAAACTATAGACTTAGAATGTTTGATATCCAGCTCACAATGCCCTGTTAGTGACAGCACGTTAGACATTCCCTCTGGGAAGTTTGATACCGATAGTTTCTTATTCTGATCTGAAGAAGCTTAACCGGGTAACACCCGATCACCTCGAATTATCCTTGGTGATCGGACGCATCAGTAGCAGATATAGTCAGGCATCAATACGTTTGTACTTAATACGGTGCGGACCAGCCGCTTCTGCACCCAGGCGGTCCAGGCGGTCAGCTTCGTACTCGGTGTAGTTACCTTCAAAGAAGGTCACTTTGGAGTCCCCTTCGTAGGCCAGAATATGAGTAGCAACACGGTCCAGGAACCAGCGGTCGTGGGAGATCACCATGGCACAGCCGGGGAATGCCAGCAGGGCTTCTTCCAGGGCTCGCAGGGTTTCAACGTCCAGGTCGTTGGAAGGTTCGTCCAGCAGCAGCACATTACCACCGTCTTTTAATGTGGCCGCCAGCTGGAGACGGCCCCGCTCTCCACCGGAGAGTTCACCGACACGCTTCTGCTGATCGCCACCCTTGAAGTTGAAGCGGCCAATATAAGCACGGGATGGCACTTCATAGTTATTGATGCGCAGAATGTCCTGGCCATCAGAAATGGCTTCCCAGACGGTTTTGCTGTCATCCAGCTCATCACGAAGCTGCTGAACGTTGGAGATTTTAACGGTGTCTCCCAGCTCAACGATTCCGGAATCCGGCTGCTCCTGCCCGGTGATCATTTTGAACAGGGTGGACTTACCGGCACCGTTACCGCCGATAATGCCGACAATGGCCCCTTTGGGAATGCTGAAGCTCAGGTCGTCAATCAGCAGGCGGTCACCGAACCCTTTGCTCAGGTTGTTGACTTCAATCACCTTGTCACCCAGGCGTGGACCGGGTGGAATGTAGATTTCATTGGTTTCGTTACGGCTCTGGAAGTCCTGGGACTGCATCTCTTCAAAGCGGGCCAGACGGGCTTTGGATTTGGACTGACGGCCCTTGGCATTGGAGCGAACCCACTCAAGTTCGTGCTCCATGGCTTTGCGACGGGCATCCTGTTGCTTCTGTTCCTGTTCCAGACGTTGCTCTTTCTGTTCCAGCCAGGCGCTGTAGTTGCCCTGGTAAGGAATACCTTCACCACGGTCCAGTTCCAGAATCCAGCCAGCGGCATTGTCCAGGAAGTAACGGTCGTGGGTGATGGCAACAACGGTTCCGGGGTATTCAACCAGGAAGCGTTCCAGCCAGGCAACGGATTCTGCATCCAGATGGTTGGTGGGCTCGTCCAGCAGCAGCATTTCAGGGCTGGAGAGCAGCAGGCGGCAGAGAGCCACACGGCGACGCTCACCACCCGAGAGGTGTTCAATTTTTGCATCCCACTCAGGCAGACGCAGGGCGTCTGCTGCCACTTCCAGCTTGCGCTCCAGATTGTGAGCATCGGCGGCCTGAATAATGTTTTCCAGACGGGCCTGTTCTGTGGCCAGGGCATCAAAGTCGGCATCCGGATCAGCGTAGGCGGCATAAACTTCATCCAGACGCTGTTGCGCCGCCTTAACTTCGCCCAGTGCTTCTTCAACCACTTCACGGACGGTTTTGGCCGGATCCAGCACAGGCTCCTGGGGCAGATAGCCGACGTTCAGGTTGGGCTGAGGGCGGGCTTCACCATCAAACTCTTTATCCACACCGGCCATAATCCGCAGCAGGGTGGACTTGCCCGCACCGTTCAGGCCCAGAACACCTATTTTGGCACCCGGGAAAAAGGAGAGAGAAATATCTTTTAGGATCTGACGTTTCGGGGGAACGATTTTGCTCACCCGATTCATGGTGTAAACGAACTGAGACATCATGTTTATCCGTGATAAATTGAACTGAATAATACAATACAACAAAGAATGGTAAAACAATGTTTGAGAGTATTCGGGATTTGAAGAAGCGGTATTGGGAGGCACTTTTGTGATGCTTTTGTGATTACAGAAATTTTATCCCTGCTCTGAAAAATTCCTCTGGACCCACCCCGCGAAAATGGTGGAAAACGCCGTTGAAATCAGCATGGAACTTTTTCATAACTGCCAATGTCAAAAAATTAATATGTTTCTACTACCATACCAACCTCCATAGGTTGGGCACTTTAATTTTTGAATGAGGATTTGCTTATGTTAATGGGACCTTCTGCAGATATTACTTCACAATTTAATATCAAACTGCGCGAAGACTTGAACAATGCCACTGGCCAAATGGAAGGCAATTTTAAGGGTCGATTTATTACCAGACTTGAAGGCTGTTATGAGAAAAATTTAGTGCGTCAGGTATACCAGGACACAAAAGACTTAAGAAGTATTAATGAAACTCATGGCCCAAATGAAAAGATTTTCCACCCAATCCATGGCCTTTCCCCTAATCATTGCCAATATATGGATCTGTTCGGGGGTTCAGTTAATTCGGGACGTGTATTAAAAGCACCCATTGTCAAATTTGACAAATCTTGTAAATTAGCTGACGAAGGTGAGGTGAGAACCAGGCTAGCTAAAAATAATGTCACTGAATCAATGGCTAATTTCGTTTGCTCCAACCTGGAAAAAATGGCAACTCTAGGCAACTGGTCCGGTCAGTCAGTTCCTATGAGTGCCAGAATAGTAAGATACACGCTCAATTCAGACAACGCTGAAATAGTGAATCTTCCCTGGAGTACTGGCTGGGCCCCTTTAACCATGGCATCAGTCATTTCGCCATGCAAGCAGGAGGGCGGTAAATACTCTGGTGGAGACCTGCTCTTTGCTGAAAAAGTACCAGAAACGTATTTTTGGAATTATTTCCCCCAGATATCTTCTATGTTGTTTTCTACATTTTCGAATTATTTTCCCCAGATATCTTCCATGTTATTTTCTACAGAAAAACACATTGCTGAAACAGTTAAACAATATCCCTATCCAGAAAACGGCTGCCTTATTACAGAAAACGTCTTTTCAATAGGCACAGCTAGTGACATAAAATCCAGTGGGAAATCATGTCAACGCATGGTATTTATCTTGTCCGCATACCCGGATAAACACCAATTTTTGTCCTTTATGGAAAAAAATTCAGGCCAAAACCTGGTGTTAAAAGATAGCCCGGATATTTCATAAACGTGCTCCTGCTCTCGCTTGTTCTTTGATGCTCCGGGAGGCTGTCCGAGAGGCTCCCGGCAACCCCGGAGCGAGGACGGCAGAAAATTGAGGATAAAAATCAAAAAGAATAATAGCGATATTTTTTGAACTAAAAGTTGTTTTTATGGTCAGAAAAAGTGGAATACCAATAAAACCATGTAAGGATAAAATCAATGCTTCCATCTGGAATCGGGTTTGGCCAAACGCCGACAAATGGACCATTTTACTCAAGAGAGGTACAATCTGATTCAACAGAAAGTACCCCTGCCCCGGCAAAAAAAATGCGATTCGACCAGGTTGAAAGAAATGTAGCAATTAATAATTGCACTCTGCCTTCCGTTAATTCCCGGCCACCCAGCTGCAATCATTGCCTTGGTGATATGGAAGCTGTGTTTCGTTATTTAATGGTTCTTTTACGCGCCAGATCTATCGAGTTAGTTCCCGGGGGAGATTATTCAGGAGTGACAAACCAACTGTTAACTCTCAGAAATACGGTTGACGAACAAATTCAACGTTTAAATCAGGGTGCCGGGATCACGGTTGTTAATGGTCAAGAGGTGGTGTATTTCCCGGACTCTCCTGTTTCAGAAAGGGCAATGACGCCAACATCCCCGGGCACAGATCTCCCTCCCCCGTGCATAAGGTCAACAGAAGGTGTTGTACATGGTACCGGTGTCATTGCTAACCGAAATCTCAAAGCGGATCAGGTTATATGCCCTTACGATGGACCATTGGTGTTCAGAATCCTTAATCAGAAAAAAAATGGCAAATATTTTGTCTTTACCATCAAGGGCTCGGACAATGATGACACTGCTGGTGTTAATATCCTGGAAAACGACACCTATGTAGCATGGTCGAACGTTTTTATTGCCAGATCTGGCGTACCTGGCATTGAGCTTGGCCGTGACTGTGAACATGATATCCGATTCCTGAATCACTCCAAGCAACCCAATGTATTGATCCGCAGTGCAGGTGTGAACTCGTTAGCGTGGGGTGACCGGGATACTCTTCAGCTGACAGTTG
The DNA here is from genome assembly GCF_017744175.1 of Thalassotalea sp. G20_0. Taxonomy (NCBI): domain Bacteria; kingdom Pseudomonadati; phylum Pseudomonadota; class Gammaproteobacteria; order Alteromonadales; family Colwelliaceae; genus Thalassotalea; species Thalassotalea sp. G20_0. Next base: position 161,750 of record NZ_JAGHQV010000002.1, read on the forward strand.
TGGCCCTGAGAGATATTAAGAAGGGAGAAGAGCTGGTATTTGATTATGATAAAAACCAGGCTGACTCTGAAATAGACTTCAGCATTTCGACAGTAGATCAGGTAACCAAAAATCAAAGAAATAACATAATCCAAAGAGTTAAATCCCTGAATAAAAAATGTTTGCAAGGTGGAAAGAAAAGACCGGCAAAAACAATGGAAAAAGAAGTTGACCTGCCAGAATCTCTTGATATTGAAATTGGCAAAATCATGGATAAAATTAAGGCTATTCGTGGTAAATCACATCATCCAGTAAGCCTTAATCAACTGAAAGCAGGTCTGAATAACAAAAATAAAGAACTACTGAAAATAATTTTTTCTAATAACCCGTCAATTTTGGAAGATATCGCTTCTTATTTGTCTTCATTAAAAATTGAACTAAGCAATGATATGGATAAGTTAACAATGAAAAATATTGACGATCTGAAGAAATATTTAGCAGGTACAATCTTTAACGGTAAACAAACCTGGTTTGATGTTGCTCAATTAAAAGAATATCTCGATTCCTTTAAGTGGAATAAACTTGGTTAATTGGTGCTATAAATAAACCGTTGCCCTTAGGGTACACATTAAGCGCCTACTCCTATCTTCGGCAAGTTAAAGATGGAACCACAAAGGACACGAAGAGCACGAAGGAAAAGAATAGCTCTTCTTTGTGCCCTTCGTGGTTCCTCCGAAACCTGATGAAAGTGGAGGGATAAGCTTTAAGCTTAATGTCCAACCTAAGAACTGTTGCCAGTACCACACATTCAGCTTGCTATTGTTTTTTGATGAATTTTCCTGACGGCATTATGAAGGGCTATAGCCCTATTTTTCCCGGGTTTTTCTACTGTTGATAGCGTAAAGTCAATCTCTGACTCTTCAAGGTCCGGATCGTAATCGAATAGCAGTTCTTCTCCGCGGGCAATGTCTTTCAGGGCATTAACCCTTAACAGAACCTGCTCGCATTCATTAACTGGCAATCTTCTCACTACCCGGGGCGAGGTGACTTTTACATTGGCATTTTTGGAGTGGTTCAGATATCGAATGGGGCCGACAGCATCACGACCAATCTCAATGCCGGGCGTTCCGGAATACTTGAGAAAAATACCAGACCAGGCAGCAAAAGTATCTTTCTCCATAAATCGCGGAACAGGCCCTTTTTTGCCCTGTTCCAGTTTGAATACATTGAATTTTTGCCGCTGGCCCGACTTTCGACTTCTTATGCGGTATATCAGTGGGCCATGATACAGAGAGATGAATTCACCTTTTTTAAACTGCGTTTTGGCTACAACGCCGGTGCCGTGGACGACGCCTTTACTGCTGGCCTGGATCTGTGCCCTGAGTCTGCGGTGATTGCCGTGGTCGGAACCATCAGCGGACCCGGCTTCATGGGAAAGCAACGAGACAGGTGACTCCGGAGCAGTAAATGCAGCCTCCTGCGTGTTTTCTGTTTCTTGTAACCGCAGTAAGGCAAGACTGGTCATGTCTCTCAGCTTTTGTATTCTGGTAATCGTCTCTTTATTTTGAAATAACGTGAGTTCTGTCGCATTGACAGTAGTAATTGATCTGACGCTCCGGATGGTTTGTAAATCATCCAGAATCTCATCACGCATCAATTTTTCATGAGGAGGCTCTTCAGCAACTGACCGGTTGAAGCAGTGCTTTCTGGCTCCGGGATCAATGCCAAAACGGTGAAGTGCAGGGGTTTCAACGGGTGGTTCAGTCCTTTTGGGTGAACAGATTGCTGGTATCATGTTGTGGCGTGTTTTTTGAAAAGTTGGATCTATTCGACAGAGAAGTTAACTGCTGGTTCAAAACTGTTTGTCAGCATTTTTTATTATTTCGCTGGATTATCTGTCAGGGGGGGAACGTTGTTGCTCAGACACAGTTCCGGGAGCGGGGCGAATGTACGGAGTCTAAGCCATTCCTGAGCCAAAAATCCTTTGAGCCTGTCTTTGCGTAAAAGAGGCGTTAAACAGGGTATTCATCATGGACATTGAGTGGTTTTTACTGCCGATTTCCTGCGGGCTGTATTAGAATAGCGTCTCACCACCAATATCCAGGCATTTCACAGCCTCTTGGAGGCTGTTAACAGGCAACCGAGGTAATGAATGTTCACAAAGGACATGACCATCGCTGAATTTGATCCGGAGCTGAAGGCGGCTATTGATGCGGAAACCCTGCGTCAGGAAGAGCATATCGAGCTGATCGCTTCCGAGAACTATGCCAGTCCAAGAGTTATGGAAGCTCAGGGCAGTGCGCTGACCAACAAATACGCTGAAGGCTATCCCGGCAAACGTTACTACGGCGGCTGCGAGCACGTTGATGTGGTTGAGCAGCTGGCCATTGATCGTGCCAAGGCGCTGTTTGGCGCAGGCTACGCCAACGTTCAGCCGCACTCGGGTTCCCAGGCTAACTCGGCGGTATTCATGGCGCTGCTGAAGCCCGGTGATACGATTCTTGGCATGAGCCTGGCCCATGGTGGCCACCTTACCCACGGTGCCAGCGTCAGCTCCTCCGGCCGAATCTATAATGCAGTGCAGTACGGTATTACACCTGATACCGGTGAGTTGGATTACGAAGAAGTTGAGCGCCTTGCCCTGGAGCATAAACCCAAACTTATTATTGGTGGCTTTTCTGCCTACTCCAGAATTGTTGACTGGCAGCGTTTTCGGGATATTGCCGATAAGGTCGGTGCTTACTTCCTGGTTGACATGGCTCATGTTGCCGGGCTGGTGGCTGCGGGCGTTTATCCTTCGCCAGTGGGTATTGCTGATGTGGTCACCACCACCACTCACAAAACCCTGGGTGGACCGCGCGGTGGTTTGATTCTGGCCGCTGAAGATGAAGAGCTGAACAAGAAACTGAATTTTGCCGTCTTCCCTGAATCCCAGGGCGGTCCTCTGTGCCATGTGATTGCTGCCAAGGCTGTCTGCTTCAAAGAAGCGATGTCCGATGAGTTCAAGACTTATCAGGCCCAGGTGGTCGAGAATGCCCGGGCCATGACCCGGGTGATGATGGAGCGGGGTATCAATATCGTTTCCGGTGGGACCGATGACCACCTGTTCCTGATGGATCTGATCGGTAAGGAATACACCGGTAAAGATGCCGAGGCAGCCCTTGGTCGTGCCAATATCACGGTGAACAAGAACGCGGTGCCTAATGACCCTCGTTCACCTTTCGTAACCAGTGGCCTTCGTATCGGTACTCCGGCTATTACCCGTCGCGGCTTTAATGAAGAAGACTCTGCCGCTCTGGCTGGCTGGATCTGCGATGTCCTGGACGCCCTGGGCGATGGTTCCGGTGATGCACAGGTGGAAGCCGAAGTGAAAGCCAAAGTGCTGGAAATCTGTTCTCGTCTTCCGGTTTACAAGTAACAGTTTGGGTGGTAACAGAAAGCCGCTGTGCCTTGAATGAGTGCAAGTTCAGCGGCTTTTTTTATAGATCGCAATAGAGGTCCTGAGGTTAAAAAGCGGCTTTCTCCGTTGAGTGCTTCAGTCGCTGAAACTGCTTCGGGTTCTGATATACGGGTAGAAACCGGGAACTTGTAATAAAACCGCAGCTGGTTATCATTGCTTTGGGACATATAGCAAATGGTGTCCCCTGATCCCCTCAAAAACTCAAGGATTAACTTGCTCAATGCATTGTCCATTCTGTGGTGCTGCTGAAACAAAAGTGATCGACTCGCGTCTGGTTGCAGAAGGCAGCCAGGTGCGCAGGCGTCGCGAATGCCTGTCCTGCATTGAACGTTTCACCAGTTATGAAACAGCAGAACTGCTAATGCCAAGGCTGGTAAAACGGGATGGTACCCGTGAACCCTTTAATGAAGACAAGCTGCGGGCGGGCATGTCCCGTGCCCTGGAAAAAAGGCCGGTAGGCGTTGAGCAGCTTGAAGAAGCGGTAAGCCGCATTACTCATCGCCTGCGGGCCATGGGTGAACGGGAAGTCAGTTCCCGGATTCTGGGTGAAGAGGTTATGCGCGAATTAAAGCAGCTGGATGAAGTGGCCTATATCCGTTTTGCTTCCGTCTATCGTCATTTCAAGGATCTGAATGAGTTTCGGGAAGAGATCGACCGACTGGAGACTGAGGATCGGGATTAAATGCCTCTGATTCTGTTACTGCTGGCGATTCTGATCCTGGTTTTCGGGCCTCAGTTCTGGGTCAGGCACACGTTCCGTAAATATGGCAAAGACCGACCGGATCTTCAGGGCACCGGCGGCGAGCTGGCACAGCACCTGATTGAACGATTCCAATTGGATGGTGTATCCGTTCGTGAAGGTCAGGATGGGGAGGATTATTATGATCCGGAAAACCGGGTGGTTTCGCTCTCCTCATGGCACTATCGGGGGAAGACCATCGCTGCTGTTGCCGTTGCTGCCCATGAAGTCAGCCATGCCTTGCAGCATCAGGAGCAGCACCCCGGGTTTATGCGTCGGCAGAAGCGGGTAAAAATGGCCATGATGATTGAGCGGTTCAGCGTTATGGCCCTGATGGTGACACCTTTTATCTTCTTATTCACCCGGCTTCCCCAGAGTACTCTGATCACTTTGCTATTGGGTGCTTCCGGGATGGTTGCCTCACTCTGGGTGCAATTGATGAACCTGCCCATTGAGATGGATGCCAGTTTTAACAAGGCCCTGCCGATTCTGGAGGAAGGGTATCTTGCCAGAGACGATCTACCGGGGGCCAGAAAGGTCCTGAAAGCCGCGGCAATGACCTATGTTGCTGCGGCACTGGCAAGCTTGCTGAATATCGGACGATGGATAGCTATTTTAAGGCGATAACGATAATAAGTAGTTGGGCAAATGGATGCCTTTGGAATTGAGTTAAATATGGTCAGTTTATCCCTGTTGGTTCTTTTTGTTCCTACGTTTTTCTTTGTGTCTGCCACCAAAAGAGACCGGTATCAGAGAGCTTATGGTTCAGGGGTTTTTCACTGCGGTAGCGAATCCCAAAGGATGGGCATTCTTTATCTCATTGCTACCACCCTTTATTTCAGCAGATCAGCCGCTGACTCCACAGCTGATTATTCTGGTGGCCATTATTCTGGTTATTGAATTTATCTGCCTGAATATATACGCAGCCGGTGGCAGAACGCTGCGACATTTTCTGCAGAAAAGCGGTAATGTTCGGATGATGAACCGGATAGCCGGTTCTCTGATGATGGGGGTCGGTATCTGGCTGGCGTTTGGTTGAATCTGGAGGTGGTTTGGCTGAATAAATCAATTGCCAGCGGAGAGTCTGTTGCCAGAGAAGAATTTAGTTAATCTTTGGAAGAATGTTGTGGACTCCTCCTTTCCCAAGGTTCGAATTTCTTTTTTTAAATCAGCAATTTTTTTGTTGTAAAGACGTTGACGATTGCTGGTATCATTGCAATGAATAAAATCATGGTCGTCTACTCCAAATATGCGTATTTTTCGGAAATAATATGCTTCATTCCAATCTTTAAGGCACTCAAAGCAAATGTCATGGTCACAAAAGCTGGCATCTGCGGGTATATTCTCATTTGCATGCGCGCCTGACCGTCGAATGTGATTACAGCCTTCCGGTCTCTCAATGAGGTTATCACATTTTGGGCATGGCCTGAATCTACTGTCATCCGCTTTGGCCATCCTGTAAACCTCCAGTTTTGCATTCAAATCAGCAAGCTGCTGTGCCGGTCGCATGGCTTTTGCTTCATCACAACTCATATCGAAATGAGGCGTTTCTTCACAGCTGGCGCAAAACCTGCGATCACAAGGTGCGCTTTCAATAATGCGGCTGGTAATGCGTCTGGTAATTCGTGCGGAGCATCTGATTATAACTTGTTCAGGATCTCTCAGATTGACAAAATGCTGCTGCTGGCAGCCTGGGCATGTAGCATTTTTGAACACTACAGGATCCAGCAAGGGGGAGAACGGATCCCGGGCAAAAATCCGGAATTGTGATTCCAGGTGGAAATCTTGCAGGATCCGCAAACAATCCGGGGATGAGATCTGTGGAGCAAGCTTTTTAACGGGTATGGAGTGTTGCCTGGATGAATCGCAAGTTGGGCAAGCTATGCCAACCCCATTTATTTCATCATTTGTTATGGGGTCTGCGATTCGATATTGAGTGTGCTGTGACAGGCAGTCAGAGTGAATCCACGTTGGTGTTTCACATCCGGAAATAAATGCTGCTTCTGGTGCATTTTGAAAATCACTCAGGCAGACAGAGCATTTTGCATCGGTGGGTGGTTGAGTCTCACTTGCATCCGACGTTTCTTGTCGTAGAACAGGTTCCGGGCTCTGTGCAGCAGTAGATTCTGGAATGGGAGCAACAGGATTTAATAAATGGCGGGTTCCGCGCAGGTAGGTACCATCAGTTGCTCTCACTTCATAAGTTATAGTTCTGGGTATGTTGGGATCAGCCTCTAAAACGGACTGTAAAGTACGATCCAGCCATGAAGCCAGGGCATCAGTATTCGAGCCTTCATCAGATTGTCCAATATTGTTAGAAGCGATGTTTAAAGTGGAATTGGGAATCATATTTAGTTCTTTCAATTCTTGATTTGCCCTCATCAGACTAAATTTTGATCCCAAAGTTCCATTTTTTTTTAAGTAATCTGTCTCGGAGTAATATTGATATTAATTATTCTTTGATTGCTGCTGCCCCGCCAGGGCAGTGACAGATCTCTCTTATCCAGTTCAAAGCGTCCATCAATCAGCACATCAATGTATTGCACAACGTCCTGTTGAGCCTGGCTGAGTTCTTCCAGCGTGTAGCCAGTCCAGAGCCAGATATTTTTCTGCGGATATTCGGCTTTTACCCGCTGAACCAGCTTCAGCATGCCGGATAGATTGCCGGGAAACAGAGGGTCTCCGCCGGACAGCGACAGCCCATCGCGCTTGATGCGGGAATCACCCAGGTCGGCAATAATCCGGTCTTCCATGGCCTGGTCAAAAGCGGTTCCCTTGCGGGCATCCCAGGTGGTGGCGTTATGGCAGCCTTTGCAGTGGTGTTCACAGCCACTGACAAACAGGGTGCAGCGGGTGCCTTCACCATTGACCACATCGATTGGATAGTACTGGAGATAGTTCATGCTCTTTGCGTTTCCATGGTACCTGTGGTGCTTATTCCCACGCAGAGCGTGGGAATAAGCAGCCGTATCAGAGGTGCTTCACCCGACGAACCACTTCTTCCTGCTTACCTTTAATAAACGGTCGGCTGTTGGGTTGGCCCAGGTAACCACAAACACGACGGGTTACGGACATCCTGTCAGAGTCGCGGTTTTTGCACTGTGGGCATTCAAAACCACGGCTGGTGGCGTTGAACTCACCTTCATAATCACAGCTGTAGCAGGAGTCATTGGGTGTATTGGTGCCGTAGTATGGGACCTTGTCGTAGGTATAGTCCCAAACGTTTTCCAGTGCCTTCAGGTTGTTGACCATGTTCGGGTACTCACCGTAGCAGATGAAGCCACCGCTGGCGTGTTTGGGGTATACCTGTTCAAAGTCGACCTTGTCGTATGGGTTGACCTTCTTTTCCACATCCAGATGGAAAGAGTTGGTGTAGTAGCCTTTTTCAGTCACGCCTTCAATAACACCAAATTTCTTTTTGTCCAGGCGGCAGAAACGGTCACACAGGCTTTCGCTTGGGGTTGAGTAGAGGCTGAAACCGTAGCCGGTTTCCTGTTTCCACTTATTCACCGCTGCACGCATCGTTTCAACAATGGCAACGGCTTTCTGGCGCAGCCCTTCACTGTCGTAAAGATCACCAGAACCATTTTGGCCACCATAGAGGGCAATGATCGTCTCATGGATACCGATGTAGCCAAGCGAGATGGAGGCGCGACCATTTTTGAAAATATCGCTGATCTTGTCATCGGGCTTCAGGCGAACACCGCAGGCACCTTCCACATAGAGAATCGGCGCTACCCGTGCACGGACACTATCCAGACGTTGTATACGGGTCATCAGGGCTTCTTTCGCCAGCTGCAGACGCTGTTCCAGCAGTTGGTAGAAGGTCTCTTCACTGCCTTTGCTTTCAATCGCTATGCGGGGCAGGTTGAGAGAGACGACCCCCAGGTTATTACGGCCATCGTGAATCATCTTGCCGTCTTCTTCATAAACACCCAGGAATGAACGACAGCCCATGGGTGTTTTAAAGCTGCCGGTCACTTCAACCAGCTTGTCATAGTTGAGAATGTCCGGGTACATCCGCTTGCTGGCACACTCCAGTGCCAGTTGCTTGATATCGTAGTTCGGATCTTCAGGGCTGAAGTTCACACCTTTTTTGATGGCAAAGACCAGCTTTGGAAAGACCGGTGTCTTGCAGTTTCTGCCCAGACCACGAATCCGGTTTTTCAGAATGGACTGCTGCACCAAGCGCTCTTCCCAACTGGTACCCAGACCAAAGCCAAAGGTGACAAACGGCGTCTGACCATTGGCGGTGTGCAGGGTATTTACCTCATACTCCAGTGCCTGGTAGGCGTCGTAGCAATCCTTTTCGGTCATTTCCATGGCGTATTCACGGGCTTTTTCTTCATCACGGATCCAGCGCATGCCTTGCAGCAGGTGCTTTTCAAAGGTTTTGCGTACGTAAGGTGCGTGAATACGGTCAATCTCATTGATGCTGGTACCGCCATAGATATGGCTGGAAACCTGGGCAATGATCTGGGCTGTGATGGCCGCTGCGGTAGTGATTGATTTGGGCGTTTCAATTTCCGCATTACCCATGCGGAAACCGTTGGTCATCATCCCTTCAATGTCGATCAACATGCAGTTGAACATCGGGAAGAAGGGCGCGTAGTCCAGGTCATGGTAATGGATTTCACCACGGTCATGGGCAGCGGTAATGTGCTTTGGCAGAATATGCTGCCTGGCATAGTGCCTGGCGACAACACCGGCCAGAAGGTCCCGTTGGGTGGGGATAATTTTACTGTCTTTGTTGGCGTTTTCGTTGAGCAGCTCTTCATTATCCTGGTTGATAATGCTCAGAATGTCCCGGCTCAGGGCATTACGCGACTCACGTTCAATATCCCGGGTCTGACGATACTCAATGTATTTGCGGGCAGCGTTATGGTATTCGCTACTCATCATCAGGTGCTCTACCTGATCCTGAATATCATAGATATCCACCAGTTCCAGACCTTCCACGGTGCTGGCTACTTTTTTCGCAACGTACTCAGCAAAGTCATGGTCTTTGATCTGAGCATCATTGAGGGCGCTGGCAACGGCTTTTACGATGCGTGGTGCATCAAAAGGCTGGCGTGAGCCATCGCGTTTGATGATCTCAGTCATGGTGGGTCTCCGGACAAATAAAGTAATGAGATATTGCGCCTTTTCGGGTGGAATATCTACAGGTAGTGGTATGTGTGCCTGGTTGGCACTATATGATGTGGTGTTTTGCGGCGACTATGATCTACTAAACTGTTTGATTCTGCAATATTGACAAAACGTAAATCTGCTGGGGAAAGCACGGTTTTCATTCGAAAGTCAGGAGTTACTGACAGGGAAAGCCTTGCATACTGTGTGGTTAAACACGATGGGTCTACTGGAAATAGCATTTTGCAGGTATATGCCGAAATATTTTCATATCAAGAGGAAAATGACGGCGACTGTGCAAAACAGTTGCAGCATGGAAAGCGCACTTCATCGCCATTCGGCAAAGCTTTCCTGGTTCAGAATCGGTATTGAATAAAATGTTAAAAAATTTTGGAATGAAGGAATTTTTTCTTGGGAAAGTGGTCAAATTCTGAATCTAATGAAAATAATTTAGTAATAAAGTGCAAAAAATGAATCCATTTTCTGATTACCTGTTTTTTTCCCCTGATACTTTTGATTGGCTCACTGAAACAACATGTGATACAAAAGAGATCAGAATAAATAATGGGTTTTTTTATAATAAAAAAGTTAAAGCAACTGAATCGGCTGTTTCTGGCTATGTTACTGAAATGATCGAACGAAATGCTGTTTCTGATTCGTCCATTTGCCCGCTAATAATGGAGGAGATTCCACCATTATTTCCTGAATTAGATAATATTGACTCTACGTCTGCAAATATCGAAGGAAATAAACGTCCACTATTCTCGAACCACGAAAATTGTAATAAATCTGGTAATGGTGATATTTCCATAGAAATAAAAATGAATGAGCCGGATGCTCAGATAGAAAATTCAACAAAGGTCTTGCACACTGTCAAGAAGTCTTTTCAGTGTAATGTATGCGAAAAGAGCTTTAATCGAAAGCAGACTCTGGAAGCACACATCCGTATACACACTGGCGTAAAGCCCTTTAAGTGTAATGTATGCGAAAAGAGCTTCAGGTATTTCAATGGCCTGACAATACACACCCTCCGCGTCCATACTGGCGAGAAACCCTTTAAGTGTGAGTTCTGCGACAGGCGCTTTGTCCAAAGATGTGAACTGAAAAATCATATCCGCATCCATACTGGCGAGAGGCCCTTTAAGTGTGAGGTGTGCAAAGAGAGTTTCCGTGAAGCCAATAGCCTGAAAAAGCATACCCGCACCCATACCGGCGAGAGGCCCTATAAGTGTGAGTTATGCGATAAAAGCTATATCCAAAAAAGTGGCCTGATTGGCCACACCCGCCGCCTCCACTCCAGTGAGAAGCCCTTTAAGTGTGAGGTGTGCGAAATATGCTTTGCATTAAAAAATCAACTAACACGGCACCAGAAAACTAAACGCCATTTGCAGAAACTGGCTGAACTGTCATCAACCTGACCATCAGGAAATACTGGTCGCTGTCCTCTGGACAGGCAAACGGTAAGTAGCTAACCATATGAAATCGTATATATCATTGTTTTACTGGCCGCCCTGCAAAGAGCAAACAGGCTCCTGGCAAGTCCTTATACCTGGTTGTGACAAATTAAAAAGTTTGGAATGAAGGAATTTTTTCTTAGAAATGTGGTCTAAAAGGAATATAACGAAAACAATTTAGTAATAAAGTGCAAAAAATGGATCTATTTTCTAATTACCTTTTTTTTCCCCCTGGGACTTTTGACTGGCTCACTGAAACAACAAAATGTGATAAAAAAGAAATTGAAATGGAAAATGGGATTTTTTATGGAAAAAAAGTTCAAGTAATTGGGTCGGCTGATTCTGATTCTGATTCTGATTCTGATTCTGATTCTGATTCTGGCAATATTCCTGAAATAATCGCAAGAAATGGTGTTTTTGATTCGCCCATTTGGCCAAAAATAAAGGAGATTCCTTCACTATTTCCTGGGCCTGATGATCTTTGCCCTACTTCCGCTGATAGCGAAGGAAATAAACGTCCACTATCTTCGCACCTCGAAAATTGTGATAAATCCGGAAATGGTGATATTTTCACAGAAATTAAAATGAAGGAACCGGGTGCTCAGATAGAAAATTCAACAAAGGTCTTGCGCACTGTCATAAAGCCTTTTCAGTGTAATAAATGTGAGAAGCGCTTTGAGCGAAAGGTGAATCTGGCAAAACACATCCGTATACACAATGGCAAAAAGCCCTTTAAGTGTGAGGTATGCAAAAAGAGCTTCGATCGATCCAGTAACCTGAAAGTACATGCCCGCAGCCATAATGGCGAGAGGCCCTATAAGTGCGATACTTGTGACAAGAGCTTTACCCAAAGCAGTGACCTGAAAAAACATATCCGCATACATACCGGCGAGAAGCCCTATAAGTGTGAGGTGTGCGAAATGAGCTTCAGGATTGCCACTAGCCTGAGAATACATACCCGCAAACACACCGGCGAGAGACCCTATAAGTGCAAAATTTGCGATAAGAGCTTCAGACTCGCCAATGGCCTGTTAAAACATAAAAGAACACATATCATACGTACCAGTAAGAAGGCCTTTAAGTGTGAGGTGTGCGAAAAGAGCTTTGCACTTAAAGCTTATCTAATAAAGCACCAGAAAACTAAACGCCATTTGCATAAACAGGCTCAACTGTCATCAACGAAACCATCAGGAAATACTGGTCGCAGCCCTCTGGGCAGGCAAGCGGTAAAACCTGCTTTGCTTATCCGGGAGCCCCGTTAGATCGGTCAAAAATTACGGAGAACTGTCGGTTATCCGTGAGGGGTAATATCATTGTTTTACTGGCCGCCCCGGAAAGAGCAAACAGGTTAATTAGTCGTTTATGAAAACAATTATAAAATTTACGGTATCTTTGTGGCAGGGATATTGATGGACTCTGTTGATGATGCGATGATTTGCGCCTTTTTTTGTATCTGTCCCTTAGTGGAGAGAGGAGATTGAATTGAGCGCTAGTTCTGGAAAAGCATCCTTGGCCAATGACGAGTTTGATCAGCAGCAGGAAACCGTATTATCTGCCTATCTGGCATCACGCCCTGGCGGGAAAAGCGGTCAGGTTATGACGCTGACAGCCATCAAAGGCCTGATGTTTGCCGTTGCCAACTCACCGGTTAATGTTCCGCCGGATCGTTGGATGACCTTGGCGCTGGCGACCAAAACACCAGAGTTTGAATCCCCACAGCAGGAAGATGATATCCGCCATATCCTGTTTAACCTGCTGGATAAAACCAGAAAGACCATCACAGGTGGTTTTGAGGTACTGCCGGAAGAGTGCCGGGCTGAAGATGTTCATTGTTCAGAATTTTCCCGCCTGCAGGAATGGGCGACAGGTTATGGGCAGGGTTGTCAATTGCTGATGGACGTCTGGACCCAGGTACTGAAGCATCCCGGGGTTCAGCCTATGGAAGAGTCCTGGTCCAGCTGCATGGTGCTGCTGAACGTCTGGAGTCGTGCAGACAGCCTGCTGGAAAAAGCCAAAAAGAAAGATGGCCCGGATGTGAATAAGATGCTGCAGGCAATGCCAGCGGTTGCCCGGGAAATGGCGGTGATGTGTCACGATATTCGCGAGATCTGGCAAAAGTCCCTGGAAAAGCCCGCTCCGGTAAAGGTGACCAAAGTTGGCCGCAATGACCCGTGCCCATGTGGCAGCGGCAAAAAGCACAAAAAGTGCTGTGAAAAGGGTTAAAAGAAAGAAATTTTAACCACCAGGACACAAAGTAAAGGCATTTTCAGGGTAAGAGCTTCGCTCTTACCTTCTGTTGCTCTTCTTTGTGTCCTTTGTGTCCTTTGTGGTGCAAAAAAAGTCTTTTAAGTACGTCCGTCTTCCCCTTCACCCACCGTGCGCAGCCCGATATCTGATCGTTGCACGGTTACCCGCTCACCCGGCAGTTCGGCTGGTGCTTTATAAAAGTGCAGTTCCCGTTGCGGGAATGGAATGGTTATGCCTTCCCGGTCAAACCGGACTTTTACTTCACGGGTAATATCCCAGTATACATCCCAGTAGTCGTCTGTTTTTACCCAGGGACGAACGACAAAATCCACGGATGACTCATTGAGAACATGCAGACGAATAATATGCTCTGGCGTTTTCAGAATTTTCGGGTGGCTGTTGACAATATCTTCGAGAATTCCTTCTACCTGCTCAACATTGTCGCCGTAGGCAACCCCGAAGACCATATCCACCCGGCGGATTCGTTCCGAGGTGATGTTTTTGATGGTTTCTCCCCAGATCTTGGCATTAGGCACCATAAAGACCTGGTTATCGAAGGTGCGAATGGTGGTGTTGACCAGGCTCATCTTGCCGACTTTACCGGCAACACCGCCCGCCTCAACAAAGTCACCCACATCAAAAGGGCGGTAGATCAGGATCATCATTCCGGAGGCGAAGTTGGACAGGGTATCCTGCAGGGCAAAACCGATGACAATACCGGCAACCCCCAGACCGGTCAGTACCGGTGTCAGGTCCAGACCCACCTGTGCCAGGGCGAACAGGAGGCCAAAGATGATCACCAGGTTACCACCAATATTGATAAAAAATTCCTGAACCAGTGTACTGAAACGGGCTTTTTTATGGGTGACGGCACGGGATATTCCCCGCCGAACCAGGCGCGCTAACACTATCGCTGCCGCCATCAGGGCGGCAAACAGGAACAGGCGGGAGAGGATGCCGCCCAGATTGGCTTTGAACCAGTGCGTCAGGTCGTCCCATAGCCCGACAATTACCGCACGCAGCGTATCAAAGTTAACCACGGCTTCGGCCAGATTGCCGGTTGCCTTGAAGATCAGTTCATTGTAATGATCCACCGGCAGCCCCTGTTCTTCCATCATCATCACGATCTGCCTCAGGTTAGCGACCGCGCTGCGCACCAGGCGATCCTGATCGGCAATTTTGCTTTCCAGAGAGCTGCGGGCATCAGCAGGAAGGGATTTAAGCTCGGTCTGCAACAGCTCTTTCTGACGGTTATTGTTGCGCAGGTAGGTAGCCATAAACTCGGCATAGCGAGTGATCTCATGGTCAAGCTTCTGCTGTAATGCGGTGGTATCAACCTGCCAGCTTTTCAGTAAATTCAGGTTGTCCAGCCTTTCTCTCTGTAGCCAGTTGATATAGGCGTAAAAATCATTGATATTGAACAGCACCAGCAATTGTTTATCGGTTTCAGCCTGTTCGTATTGTTCAAACATTTTACGCAGGTCGGATGAGGCGGGGGTCAGTCGGGCTTCAAAAAAGCGATTTTCTGCGTTCACCACCTCCTCGCCCAGTTGTACGGCTGCTGTTGTATTAACGACCTTAACCTGGTCCAGGAAATTATTTACCCGTTGAGTGGTCGTGCGAATATCGGAGACGATCTGTTGCTGAATCAGGTCGCGGCCCATTTCGGATGTGGTTGTCTTCCAGCTGGCTTCCATTTGGAGCACACGCGTGCCGGTGGCTTTAATATCCTTTATTACCGCAGCATGAGCATCAATAAGCTCCGTTGGTAACGGTGGCTGGGGAGCGATGTTGCCGGTGGTGTCTGTAAAGGCGTTGAAGGAAAAAAACAGTAATATCCAGACAAGGTTTCTGAACATCGGAAGTCTCCGAAAGGAACATCAGTTTCTGTTCCGGTTTAGGTGTTGATTGTTTCTCAGGCTTGAACGGGAACGGGATTCTATGTCCTGCGTACAAAGCCTGATCAGTCGGTTACATTTATTTTGCCACACAAGGCTCTCACGGATAGCCTGGTTCTTTGTCCGAGAGGTTCGTCATGGTTGGCAACAGTCACTTCACAATTAGGCCCCATAGTTTCAACTTTTACCCGTGTGCCATCAACTGCGATACGGATATTCCCCACCTGCGAAGCGATTAATCCCCCATGTTTGATCTGATAGTCATTATCAGTGGTGACATGCCCGTTAAAGCTGAAGATTTTAAGAGGCTGAGCAAACGCCTGTGGTAATTTGACAGTAACATCACTATCAATGCCGCGAGAGGCAATCTTAAGGTAGCCGTTACCCAGTATCTCCGGGTTTGTTAATGCCGTAACTGACACGGTATTTTGGTGCTGTGGATGTTGTTCAGTAAGCACTATATCGCCTTGCCTGGTAAAAATATCAAGACCCTTAATCTGATTAAGCGGATACTCCCGGACTTGATCAGGGTGGCCAGACACGGGAAGGCTGATCGGGATCTGATGAAGGGGTTGCGAAACGGAGGCACAGGGATCTGGAGGATTGCTGTTATTTGACAATGGGCGTGTACCTGCTGATGAGGCTAATAAATCTGGCAGAGCACCATATCCAAAAATTGGTATTATAGTTCCAGTTACCCTCGCAGAGCTCAAGTCTACCCTGGAAGACACTGGACGGGAGGGCTGATGTCTTGTTGTGCCACTGGCGGGCCGACTTTCCAGTGCTGCCAATGCAGCCTGTTGCTTCTCGCTTTTGCTGGTATCGGTGCCGGTTGCCTCGATATCTGTAAAGTGTTCCAACAGGCGTTCTATCTGGTTGTTCACTATTCTACCCATCGGTTTAAGATCGCCACTTGGGGTGTTGGTTAACGGTTTTCTGTCCATTGGGCACACTTTCGGGGTTGTCAGCTGGTTGTAGCATGAGGCACACAGGACTGCCTCACAGCACCTTGTTTGCAAAGGCTTGCTGTGTACATCTGTGCAGACAATACACTGATAAAAGGACAGGCTCGTTAGAGCACCAGCCCGGATAGCTCTGAGGGTTTCGGTTCCGGCCAGGGATGTGAGTACTTTTTGCTGGCCAGTAGTGGAGGAAATAAAATTAATCAATGATGTTTGTTGTTGTGAAATTTGCGAAACATTCATAAAAAATCTCCTGATCGATTGCAGGCGTCGGCGATTAATCCTGAAAGTTCAAATTTAAAGAAATATTCAAATGTTGCATTTTGGCCAAAACATAATAATTTAAGCTTTGAAAATGAGATAGTATCTTCGTAATTTATTTTCCCAATAGAAACATCAAAACAGAAAAATCAAAGCAAATTAATAATCATGAATTCAGGAATAAAAGGTTTTACAAAATGAATACTAACTTTGCTGCTGATTGTCGTGTAACCCAAGGAAGCTATTTTCCTGATGATGCTGGTAGTGGTAGTTCCGGGGTTGCCTTAAATGTCAGGCATATGAATAGGGGGATTGGACATGTGAAACTTCCTCGCGCCATGTTGTCCATGCTTAAAGAAATAACATTATCTCCTGACCAGCAAAACGATTTTACAGCACGGCTTAAAAAGCATGAGCAAGAATGCAGTCAATGCACTAAAAATGCCTTGAAAAGGTTGTCATCCGAATAGAATCCCTGCAAAGACTGCCAGAATTGAGAAAAATTCTTTTTCTCCGGATGGGATAAGGCTGACAAAGGCCAGCCTTTGAATGGTTATTTCAGATTGATTGTCAGGTTTGGCTGATCACTTTGTTTAACCGCCTCTTCATCATAGTTCCAGAGGGAGGTCACGGTTTTCGTTTCTGTATAGAAACGCACCGCCTGCTTGCCATAGGCATGGAGGTCACCCATAAACGAACCTTTCCAGCCGGTGAATGAGAAGAAGGGGAGGGGGACAGGAATAGGAATATTAATGCCTACCTGACCCACTTCAATGTCACGCTGGTATTTACGGGCAGCAGCACCAGAGCTGGTAAAGATTGATGTGCCATTGCCGTATGGGTTGGCATTGATCAGCTCAATGGCTTCCGCCAGTGTATCCACCGTTATGCAGCAGAGCACCGGGCCAAAAATCTCTTCCCGGTAGATGGCCATCTCCGTGGTGACATCGGTAAACAGTGTTGGCCCGACCCAGTTGCCTTCCGGAAGTCCTGCAACCGTGCAGTCACTGCCGTCCAGCAGGCAGGTTGCTCCTTCTTCCCTGCCTTTGGCAATTAACCCCAGTACACGATTTTTGGCGGTTTTGGAGATGACCGGGCCGTAGCCGGCTTTGGGGTCGTCCCAGGCACCCGGTTTAACAACGGATAGCTGGTCTTTCAGCGCATCAATCCAGTGTTTACTGTCCCCGACAAACACCGCCACGCTGATGGCCATGCAGCGTTGACCGGCAGCCCCCACGGATGCACCAACAAGACCATTCAATACCCGGTCTTTGTTGGCATCGGGCATGATCACCATATGGTTTTTCGCCCCCGCCATACACTGTGCACGCTTCATATTTGCGGTAGCTGTCTTGTAGATGTATTGACCAACAGGTACCGAGCCTACAAACGACACCGCTTTGGTATCAGGGTGATTCAGGAGGTAGTCTACCTGCTCTTTACCGCCGTGAATGGCTTGCAGTACCCCCTTGGGAGCACCCGCTGCCACAAACAGCTCAATCAGGCGCATCACCGCGAGCGGTACCTGCTCTGAGGGCTTCAGAATAAATGTATTGCCTGCGGCAATCGCCAGAGGGTACATCCACAGTGGAATCATGGCCGGAAAGTTAAATGGGCTGATACCAACACAAACGCCCAGGGGCTGGGTATAGCTGAAGGTGTCGATATTGCTGGCCACATTCTCAACGGTTTCACCCATCATGGCTGAAGGGATATTGGCCGCCTGTTCGACCACTTCAATGCCACGCCATACATCGCCCCTGGCATCAGCAAACGTTTTGCCGGTATCCAGGGAAACCAGTTCTGCAAGGGCATCATGGTTTTCTTTAAGCAGGGCAACATAGCGCATCATCAGACGAGCACGGTCCGATACTGGGACATCCCGCCACTGCTTAAAGGCCGCTTTGGCACTTTCCACGGCTTTTTCCATTTCGGCTTCGGTGGCAAAGGGCAGTTCCGCCAGTAGTTCCTGGGTTGCAGGGTTGGTGACAGGAATAAACTGTGAGCTTTCACTGGCGATGAATTCGCCATCAATAAACAGGGGGATTCTATTGGGCATGGGATTACCTGTCTTATTTTATGATTAAGCGTGCTTTTCCCTTCCCAGAGGGTTTGGCGTTAATGCGCGCTCTTGCGGCCGCGTAGCAACTCCAAGCCCTATGGGTATACCAATACATCTTATGGCAGGCTCAAAGGGAGGTGCCCTTTGAGCCTTTCTTACTATGGATAAACAACTATTGATAAACAGAGATGGCGGCCTTTACCGCTTCGCCGGGTGTGAACCTGTGGCCTTGTCTCAGCAACGCAGATTCCAGTGCCGAGAGACAGTTCAAGACATTGGTTTGATTGGCAGCATACCCCATCAGGCCGATTCGCCACACTTTGCCGGCAAATGCACCGAGACCTGCACCAATCTCCAGGTTATATTCCGCCAATAGCTGCTGTCGAACCGCAAGGTCATCGACACCTTCCGGTATGACCACGGCATTCAGCTGGGCCAGTCGCTCCCCTTCAGGAACCAGCATTTCCAGTCCCATGGCGGCCAGTCCGGCAACCAGTGCCTGATGATGCCGCTGGTGCCGCTGCCAGCTGTTGTCCAGCCCCTCTTCCTGCAACAGGCAGAGCGCTTCGTGCAAGGCGTATAATTGGTTGACGGGTGCCGTATGATGATAGGCTCTTTTGCCATCACCCCCCCAATAGCCCATAACCAGGTTCATATCGAGAAACCAGCTGCGTACCGGTGTTTTTCTGGCTTGAATTTTCTCCACAGCGGCTTCGCTGAAGCTAACCGGTGATAAACCGGGAACACAGGACAGGCACTTCTGGGAACCGGAATAAACGGCATCGACTCCCCAATCATCAACTTCCAGCTCTGAGCCGGCCAACGAGGTTACGGTGTCGACAATGGTCAGGCAATTATGCTTTCTGGCCAGCTGACACAATGTTTTTGCATCCGAACGTGCGCCGGTAGAGGTTTCGGCATGAACAAAAGCCAGAACTTTGGCATCGGGGTGAGCGTTCAGTGTTTCTTCCACAGCTTTCGGATCCACTGCACGCCCCCAGTCGGAATCGACGGTAATCGCGGTACCGCCCATGCGTATGACGTTTTCTTTCATACGGCCGCCAAAGACGCCGTTTATGCATACGATGACCTTGTCGCCTTCTTCGACCAGGTTGGCAAAACAGGCTTCCATTCCTGCCGAACCGGGTGCAGAAATGGGCAGTGTCAGCCGGTTGCTGGTCTTGAAGGCATATTGAATCAGTGACTTCAATTCATCCATCATCCGGATGAACTCAGGGTCCAGATGCCCAATAGTGGGTCGCGCCAGGGCTTCGGTAATTCTGGGGTGAACATCCGAGGGGCCGGGGCCCATCAGGGTACGTTTCGGGGGGTGAAAAGGGGCGATAGTCATAACTGCCTGTTATTCTCCACTTATGGGCACTGCTGTCGTGTAGAGCGGGTGCCAGTCTATTATTCTGGGGAAGCCTGACAGCAGAGGACGTGTCAGGCAGGGCTTTTTGTCGATGTTTCTATTCGGCTCGCTTCAATACTACTTCGGGCAGCGGATATTCATCAACAACGACCTTACCAGAGGAAGGCATGATTTCCGCTTTGCCTTTCACAACGGTTTTACCATTCTGGTTGATCACATTGGTCGAGACGGTTGCACGTTTTCGCTGTTCGTTGATTTCCAGAATTTCCAGCTCAACCGTTACCGTATCACCGACTTTTACCGGGCGCAGGAATTTTAGCTCCTGGCCCAGATAGATACCACCGGGTCCCGGCAGTTTTGTCGCCAGGGCACAGGAAATCAGTGAGGCGGTCCACATGCCGTGGGCAATACGACCTTCGAACTGGGTGGTTGCGGCAAATGCCTCGTCCAGATGAACGGGATTAGTATCGCCGGATACTTTGGCAAACAGCAGGAGGTCTTCGTCGGTCAGTGTGCGGGTCAGGCTGGCTCTGGTGCCAATGGTTAATGCTTCGAATGGGATATTTTCCAGCTTGCGCATAAGTTAAGGCTCTATTGCTTTGTTAAGTATGGGTAACTGTTTGAGCAGTATATTTTCATTGGCAATGATTATCGCACCTATTGTGGGGTGTCGGGTACCGGAGAACTGCCGTCATGGTTTTTTCCTGACTTCAACGCTTTATTACCTGAGGGCAGGTGTCTGAATCGAGTGTGATTTGACTGCCGTGCCCGGATTGCCGCTTTTCAAGCCAGTTGCACAGCTGATCAATCACTTCCTGATGGTTGGTTTCATGAAATAATTCGTGTCTGGCACCTGGGTATAGCGTCAATGTCGTATTGCTGTGACCAGAACTGATCCATGCCTTTTGCAGGTTTTTTAAGCCATCCGGTGCGCTGACAGGGTCTTGGTCTCCCCCTATGATTAGCACTGGCAGCTGGTGGTTAATCTTCTTTAACAGGCTTTTGGAACTGATTTCCTGCAGTCCCCCGAACAGGTCATGCCAGAGCTGGTTGCTGCAACGAAAACCACAAAGCGGATCCTTGACATATCGCATAACCGATTCAGGATTGCGGCTTAACCAGTCAAACTCGGTCGTATTGGGTTTAAAGCGGTTGTTGTATCCGGCAAATGTCAGTTGGTGGATGACAGGGCTGTGCCCCATCACTCCCTGGCGCAGGGTTTCAATTTTGGCGATCAGCCGGGCCAGCATCAGCAATGGCTTGGCCACAAAGTTTGACCCGGAGAGAATGGCACCGGATATATTGGGGTTATGCCTGCCCAGATAACTTTGCAGTATATAACTTCCCATGCTGTGACCCAGAAGAAAGCAGGGTAGAGTCGGGTGCTGGGCAAGAGTGTGGTCAACAACCCGCTTCAGGTCCTGAACCACATTATTCCACCCATCATGATCACCAAAATGCCCCTGGCTGGACGTTTTATCTTTGTTGATGGTTGCGCCATGCCCGCGGTGATCATGGGCATAGACATGAAACCCTCTTCTGGTCAGCTGCTCAGCCAGCTCTTGGTAGCGGGCACCGTGCTCAGCCATGCCATGACTGATATGTAGCACAGCCTTTGGATTTTTTTTCACCAGCCACTGGTAAACCGGAATACGGTGGGGGCCTGATTGGCTGTTGATGGTTACCAGTGATGGTGGCGATTCCAAGTGTGTCATACAGCGTCCTTGAATAGGCTTTTAGATTCATTATGCTTAACATCTGAATTGAATGGAAACTGGCTCGAGTATTTTCACGTTTATTTTGTCAAAGTGTGGCTGAAGGTTGTCAGTAGTGATCACGGACAGTGCTTCTACCTCAATCATCTGTTCAATATCAAAAGAGGTGGCGTCACCGGAGCGGCTATCGATCAGCTTGTATTTTTGCAGTGATAAAATCGTCCTCACTGATACATCACCATTATCAAGAACTCTTGCTTCCGTTCTTATTTCTCTTTCAGGCATTGACAAACTCAGGTTTTTGCCAATGAAATACAGATTTAATAAATTGTGGAAAATATTGGCAGATCGTTGGCTACAGAAAAAAGTAAAAATGTGCATCTGTTTATGAGAGCACAGGATCTTGTCAAGTTTTGCTTCAATCAGGGATTGGAACAGCTGTTCACGAGAATCACGGTCTGTAAGTTTACGTGTGTCAAAGGTCATTTGGTCGATAATAACACCACTCTCCTCCCTTTCCTTGAATGAACAGGTTTTTGTGTTGCTATAAATGCTAAGCAGGGGGCGGTCTGACGGAGAGTAAATGTCAATATTCATGCCTCTTAATAAATCATTGGAAAAAATGTCACTTAATTTCGTGTTGGAGGAGATTTTGAGATCTTTTTGATATTCAGTTTGCAGGTGCAGGTTGCACTCATCCAACTCTTTGTGCTCCAAATCGTCCATTGACATTGAGTAATGGTTTTGTGACAGGTTGGTTAAATGTCTTTTAATACCCAGGCCGCTATTGATACAGGCTTCGGCCTGGTCAAAAACTGTGGTAATCGTTGTTATACTCCGGGCGGGATGGTCCGGGGTTTTTAAATGGTGTTCCACTGACTTTCTGTCATCTGTAAAGCGTTGAATAGCGCTGCCCGGGTTTTCGCCGAATGTTATCAGGTAGTAATTTGTCAGGGTTTGTAATTGCTCATCCCAGGATAATGTCAGCTTATTTAATTGGTTCAGAAGTTTGCTCATTCTATTTGGTGAAAGAATGCTGCCAATAAAAACCTTAATTGCCCTGGTTTCGGTGATATACTGCCAAAGACGTATAAATTCCTTAACGGGTTTGGTCATGTCAGGATCCCCGGATAAACGAGGTGTACTCTTGTTGTAGAGTGGCGTTGTCCGCTTGCTCTGAAGCGATGACACAGGCCATCGCTGACTCACTAATGGCTGAAGAAGAGGTACCGATATCAATCGCTCGGAAAGATTGGTGCTCATTGATGAATTTATGGGGCAAGAAGATTGTGGTTGTGCTGTCTTCAGTGGCCTTTGTGCTTTATGGTGATCAGATGGTGGCGTGTAAGTGCCTGTCAGCAGGTGATTGCCGTTTATTCTGTCCATTGGCTTTTCTCTTGTGAATACTATTGTTCAGCCCTTCGTTGAAAACAGGTTAGAAGTATTTACCGCAGGTCGTCTATCAGGAGCAGCAGAAAACTGATAATCTCGAAAGATTTTCCAATGCGATAGTCTGCAAGACAGGTTGAACAGTTTGCGAGCCAGTTTTTATTCTATACAGCTCCATCATGGATGTGGGAGGCGTACTCCATGACCACCGGTTTCTGGAAAGACAAGTACCCGAAAGGTATTCCTGCAACGATTGATGTTGGTCAGTATCGCTCAATTATTGATGTACTGGAGTACAGCACCCGCAAGTTTGCCAGCAAACCGGCATTCAGCAACATGGGGCATGAGCTGAGCTATTCCCGTCTTTATGAGCTTAGTGGGCATTTCTGCAGTTATCTGCAAAATCACACCGATTTGCGCCCCGGCGATCGTATAGCCATTATGCTGCCCAATGTCATGCAGTTTCCTGTGGCAGTCTTTGGTGCACTGCGTGCGGGATTAATTGTGGTGAACACCAATCCGCTCTATACCGAACGTGAGATGGAGCACCAGTTCCTTGATTCCGGTGCCAAGGCGCTGGTGGTGTTGGCCAACATGGCGCACATGGCTGAGAAGGTGATTCCCAAAACAGCCATCAAGCATGTTGTGGTGACGCAGGTCGGAGATTTGCTGCCCACCTTTAAGCGGACGCTGGTGAATCTGGTGGTCAAATACGTTAAGAAAATGGTGCCGGATTATTTGCTGCCATCGGCGGTGTCATTTACCACTGTTCTCAGCCGGGGAGCCCTGCATCATTGCACGGATATTCGCCGGGAAAATGATGATGTTGCCATCTTGCAGTATACCGGTGGTACGACAGGTGTCGCTAAAGGTGCCATGCTGACTCACCGCAATATTCTCAGCAATATGTTCCAGGTCAAGGCGCTTGTTGGGGGTAATTTGCGGGAAGGCGAGGAGCTGATTATTGCGCCACTGCCGCTTTATCATATTTTTGCTTTTACCGTGCATTGTATGGTGGCTATCTTGCTGGGTGAGCATAACATGCTTATTACCAACCCGCGGGATATGAAATCCTTTATCAGGGATTTGACCGGTAAGCCTTTCAGTATGTTTATTGGTCTGAATACTCTGTTTGTCGGGCTGATGAACCAGGAAGCCTTCCGTCGTCTTGATTTCTCCTATTTGAAAAACACTATTTCTGGTGGGATGGCGCTGCAACTGGATACTGCGGAGCGATGGGAGAACCTGACCGGCAGTCGCATCTGTGAAGGTTATGGTATGACAGAAACATCGCCGGTGGTGACGATTAATCCACTGGGTAAAATCAAACTGGGCACCATTGGCCTGCCAGTGCCGTCCTGTGAATTGAAAGTGGTTGATGCTGAAGATCAGGACCTGCCCATTGGCGAAGTGGGTGAACTCTGCATAAAAGGCCCTCAGGTGATGAAGGGCTACTGGCAGAGTGAACAGGCCACTGAAGAAGCGTTTCTGGATGGCTGGTTGAGAACCGGCGACATTGCCCGAATAGATGAGGAAGGTTATGTTACCATTGTCGATCGCAAAAAGGACATGATCTGTATTTCCGGTTTCAATGTGTACCCGAATGAACTGGAGGAGGTGCTCTCTGCCCACCCTGATGTCTCTCAGTGTGCTGTGATCGGTGTTCCTGACAAGCGCTCGGGTGAGGCGATCAAGGTGTTTGTGGTGTCCAGTAATCCGGGGCTGACCAAAGAAGAAGTGATTCACTTTTTCCGGCAGAACCTCACGGGGTATAAAGTACCCAAAATGGTTGAGTTCAGAGATGAGCTACCCACGACCAATGTGGGTAAAATCCTCCGTCGTCATTTGCGTGATGAAGAGTTGGCAGCCAGTAGGGGAAAGTGCTACTTGTCCGGGTAATGACAGTTGTCCGGGATATTTAATGTGTGGATAGAATTCCTGTCGGGCGGCCATTCAGGCCGCTTTTCCAAACCAGTATAATTCACTGATTCCATATAAACGGGAGTACCTGGGTGTCCGGCTTTTCCGATAAGCAACTGCGCCAGTCCATCAATCAATGCATGATACGTGACCGTTACCGCTTGCGTGGTCAATTGCGTCGGCTGAAACGGGATGATGAGGCAGGTCTGGAGCGGATTCAGAAAAAAATAGCGTCATCGCTGTTGCTGGTAGAGCTGCGACAAGCAGCGCTTCCTGAAGTCCGTTATGAGCAGTCGTTACCGGTGATTGACCGGAAAGAGGATATCGCCGGGGCTATCCGTGATCACCAGGTAGTGGTGATCGCCGGTGAAACAGGCTCAGGCAAGACAACCCAGTTGCCAAAAATCTGTCTTGAGGCGGGTCGTGGTATTTTTGGCACGATTGCCCATACTCAGCCCCGGCGACTGGCCGCCCGTTCCGTTGCCAATCGCATTGCTGAAGAGCTTGGGGGAGTCGTGGGTGAGCAGGTTGGTTACCAGGTGCGTTTCACCGATCACTCCACCGAAACCACCCTGATCAAGTTGATGACTGACGGTATTCTGCTGGCTGAGATCCAGAATGACCGGTTTCTTAACCGCTATGACACCCTGATCATTGATGAAGCCCATGAGCGCAGCCTGAATATTGATTTCCTTCTGGGCTATATCAAGCTGATTCTGCCTAAACGACCAGACCTGAAAGTCATCATCACGTCAGCTACCATTGATGTCGAACGGTTTTCAAAGCACTTTGATCAAGCGCCGGTGATCGAAGTCTCCGGCAGAACCTATCCGGTAGAGACATTATATCGTCCACTGGAAGATCTTGAGCTGGAAGGGCGTGATGCCGACCAGCGATTACAGCAGGGGGTTCTGGCCGCACTGGAAGAGATTGACAGCCTTGAACGCGCAGGAAAGGGCAAACCACTGGGCGATGTGCTGGTGTTTCTCAGTGGTGAACGGGATATCCGGGAAACTCACCAGTTCCTCCGGGATGCCAAACTGCCCCATACTGACATTCTGCCATTGTATGCCCGCCTTTCTGCCGCCGAGCAGAACCGGATCTTTCAGGAACACTCCGGTCGTCGTGTTATTTTGTCCACCAACGTTGCCGAAACCTCGTTAACGGTGCCGGGTATTCGCTATGTGATTGATCCGGGTACTGCCCGTATCAGCCGCTACAGTGTCCGGTCAAAAGTCCAGCGATTGCCGGTAGAAGCCGTGTCACAGGCATCGGCCAATCAGCGTAAAGGGCGCTGTGGTCGTGTTGCCGAAGGTATCTGTATTCGCCTTTACTCTGAGGAGGATTTTCTTTCCCGTCCGGAGTTTACCGATCCGGAGATTCTCAGAACCAACCTGGCGGCGGTGATCTTGCAGATGTTGCGAATGGGGCTGGGTGATATCGCCGCGTTTCCGTTTGTTGATCCACCGGATGGCAAAGCCATTAATGATGGCTTCAAGCTGCTGCAGGAGCTGGTGGCGGTGGGGAAAGGCCGGCGTATTACCCCGATTGGCCGACAGCTGGGGCAGCTGCCGGTGGATCCCCGCCTTGGACGGATGCTGATCGAAGCTAATAAAAACAATGCCCTGCATGAAGTATTGATTATTGTCAGTGCCCTGGCGGCACAGGATCCCAGAGAACGCCCGCAGGACAAACAGCAGGCAGCAGATCAGCGACACCGTGAGTTTTATCACGATGATTCGGACTTTATGACCTATGTGAATCTCTGGGAAGCCTATGAGGAACAGCGGCAGGCTCTGTCCCAGAACCAGCTGCGCAAATACTGCAATAAACAGTTTCTGTCTTTTATGCGCATGCGCGAGTGGCGCGACCTCCATCGACAGCTGACACTGGCCTGTAAAGACCTGCAATTCCGCTTGAATGACAGCCCTGCCAGCTATGGTGATGTTCACAAATCACTGCTATCCGGCCTTTTGTCCCAGTTGGGCAGTAAAGATGATGAAGCGGATTATATGGGGGCCAGAAACCGGCGCTTTTATCTGTTTCCGGCATCGACGCTTTATAAGCGCAAGCCCAAATGGGTGATGGCGGCGGAGCTGGTGGAAACCTCCAGGCTTTTTGCCCGAACCAATGCCAAACTGGAGCCCCAATGGATTGAGCCGCTGGCAACTCACCTGGTGAAGCGGAATTATTTTGAACCCCACTGGGAGAAGAAGCGTGCCCAGGTGGTGGCGTTTGAGCAGGTCACACTGTACGGATTGATCATTGTCGGCCGTCGTCGGGTAAATTATGGCCCGATAGATCCGGTGGTTGCCCGGGAGATCTTTATCCGTGAAGCCCTGGTTGAAGGGCACTTTGATTCCAAAGGGGCGTTTCAGAAGCATAACCTGGCATTGATTGACGAAGTGGATGAGCTGGAAGCGAAGTCCCGCCGCCGGGATATTCTGGTGGACAGTGACACGCTCTACCACTTTTACGATGCCCTGATTCCTGCGGATATCTGTAATGGTGCGGGCTTTGAGCAGTGGCGCAAGGGGGCTGAACGACAGAAGCCTGATTTGCTGCACCTTACCAAAGACTATCTGATGCAGCATGAAGCAGAGCATATCACCGTCAACCGATACCCGGATCGCTTCCGCTGGGAGGGGTTGGAGCTGCCCCTCAGTTATCACTTTGCCCCGGGTGAGCCGGATGACGGCGTCACCCTGACCGTGCCGGTGGAGGCATTAAGG
The DNA here is from genome assembly GCF_017744175.1 of Thalassotalea sp. G20_0. Taxonomy (NCBI): domain Bacteria; kingdom Pseudomonadati; phylum Pseudomonadota; class Gammaproteobacteria; order Alteromonadales; family Colwelliaceae; genus Thalassotalea; species Thalassotalea sp. G20_0. Next base: position 189,067 of record NZ_JAGHQV010000002.1, read on the forward strand.
TTGCTGCCCAGGCATCGTCTGGAGTGGCTGGTGCCCGGAATGCTGTTCGACAAGTGTGTGGCCCTGGTTCGATCCATGCCCAAGCCGGTGCGCAAGAACTTTGTCCCGGTGCCCGATTTTGTCAATGGTGCCCTGGAATCGCTCTCTGCCTGTGACGAGCCGCTGACCGACATGCTTGGGCGACAGCTGACCCGTATGTCCGGTGTGCGTATTCTCGAAGAGCACTGGAACCGGGATAACCTGGAGGCGCACTTGCTGATGAATATCCGGGTGGTGAATGAAGATGGCGATGTTATTGGTCAGGGGCGTGATTTGCATCAGCTCCGGCAACAGTTCTCTGATCATGTGCAGGATACGATCCGCAAGCTGGCGAAAAGTCATCTGGAACAGGAAGGTCTGCTGGACTGGACCTGTGGCGAGCTGCCCCATGAAATTACCCGCAAAGCCGGGGGGCTGGTATTAAAGTCATACCCGGCCCTGGTTGACCAGCGTGATTCCGTGGCTGTTCAACTGTTCGAAAGTCCGGCGATGGCCGACTTTGAAAACCGCAAAGGGTTGACCCGACTGCTCAGGATCAGGCTGTCCACCCAGCTGAAGTTTGCCTTGAGTAAAATGGCTCGATTGAAAGAAACCAGTTTGCTGGCCACTAACCTGATGAATCAGAACCTGCTTGAAGATGATGTGCAGAGTTTGATTATCAGCGGCGTCTATCTGAATAAGGACAGCGAGCTGCCCAGAAACCGTGAATTATTTATGGCATTGCTGGAGCAGCGTAAAGGCGACATTGTACCTTTTGCCGAGAAGATTGATCCCATTCTTAATGAGATCTTTCGTATTGCCCAGGGGATTAGCCGACAGCTGAAAGGTAAGATCAGCTTTGATCGGGCCCTGGCCCTGGCGGATATCAAGCAGCATATGCAAAGGCTGTTGCAACCGGGGTTTATGACGTCAGCGGGTATGGAGTGGCTACGCCATTATCCTCGTTATTTCAAGGCGATTGAGGTCAGGCTGGAGAAGCTGCCAGCCCAGGTAAACCGTGATCGGGCCTGGACGGAAGAGCTGACCGCTCTGCAGCAGAAATATGATAAGCGCCGGGAGGCTCATTATCAGCATAAAGTGATCGATCCAAATCTTCAGCAGTTCTATTGGATGATTGAAGAGTACCGGGTTTCCCTGTTTGCCCAGCAACTGGGCACTCGATTTCCGGTATCGGACAAACGACTGCGGAAATTGTGGGAAGAGGTGGAAGCGATTTAAGTCATCAGTGCTTTCCCTCTAAGTAGCTGGCACAAGGAGTCAGAAATATATGATTTCAATGGTTAGCTACTTATGACTCTGTAGTTATGGAGTGTTACTGGCTGTATTACCGTTGAAATAAAAACTTCATTTGATCTTAACCTTTCTGAAATATCCCGTCTCCAAGATACCTTCCGCAGTAATCAAAAAGTGCCAGGGGAAAATGATTTAATTGGTACCGCTGAAAACAGCTGTCATTAATCACGATCATTTTGGCATTGAAGGACAAGACAAAAACACTAAATGGGAATATCTGGGAATGAAACTTAAGCCAATTGCACTTTTTCTGGGGATGGGTGTTTTTCTGCAGGCAAACGCAGGTGTGGTTAAAACAGAAGGTGAAGATATCATTGTCAGCACCAAAAATGGTGGCCTTCAGTTAAAAACAGAGAGTGGTGATTTCTCTTTTAAGGTCAGCGGCAAGCTCCAGTGGGATGTTGCCAGCTATGACGATCTTTATGGACAGGACACGACGAATTTAGCGAACCCAAAAGATGGCTTAACCTCCTACATTCGCCGTGGTGAAATCAAGGTCAGCGGCAAAGCCTATGGCCTTTGGAAATACGGACTTAAGCTGAAAACAGGCAGTGATGATTCCATCGATCTGGATGATGCCACCATCGGTTATACCGGTTTTAAACCTGTTGAAGTTACCGTAGGCCGATGGGATATGGATTTTGGTCTGGAAGACTCTACCAGCTCTTCATGGATTACCGGTATTGAAAGGCCTTTTGTCCTTAATATGATGAATGGGGCCGGTGGTAATGAGTATGGTGTGAGAGCATCCAGCTCAGCAAAAAACTACACCGCACAGCTGGCATTGGTTAATACCGGTAATAGCGAAAGCAATAATTCCAGCAAAGACAGTATTGGCTATTCATTCCGTGGTACCTATGTTCCCATTATGAATGACGAAATGCTTTTGCACCTCGGTCTGAGCGTTTTTGACGGCAATCCGGATAATGCTGATGTTGATGGTGACACCCGGTTAGGCATCAAAAAAGGTGAGAAGAGCACACTGTTTGACACTGTAAATACTGTGACCAGTGATCGTGAATACGCTGTTGAAGCAGCCTTTCAGATGCAGTCTCTGAAGCTGCAGGGTGAATATCTGCAAAGGAAAATCAAGTCAGGTACTGCGAGTTCTGATGTTAAGCTGAATGGCTACTATGGTGAGATTTCCTATATGTTGGATGGTGGCAAGCGCTCCTACAAGAAAGGAAGCTTCAGTAAGCCCAAAGGGGGTAAGTGGGAGGCCTTCGCCCGTTATACAGCAATGGATGTTGACGCCCAGAGTGCCGTATCAAAAGGTAATAATGGTAAGGATGTAGAAGCTTCCAGTTATACGGTAGGGGTGAATTACTTCCCAACCGCTAATATTCGCGCCAGCCTGAACTATGTCACAGGCCAGCTGGATAACCATGCAGATATTGAGGGGGTAGCCAATGCAGAGGATAAGGGAACCGCGATTGTTGGTAGAATTCAGTACGTATTCTGAGTGAAATAGTAACTTGAGGCCCTGATGCCATCAGGGCTTTTTGCGTCTTTAAGGGCTGTGATCAATCATGATCTCATGCATAAATGCTGGCAGGCTGAATAAATATAAGTGTTGGACGCAGGTTATTCGGCAAAGTCAAGCGCATTGACATTGTTAATCAACTGCTTGCCCGGGAAGTCTGCCCACAGCAGACCAAGTCGCTTGATAGATCCGGTTAATGAGTACGTGTTATTTGACCTGTCAGAACCTGTGGATGTCGTTAAGTCCCACAGGCTCTTACTCTGCCGGGTGATACCCGGCAGGTGATTCATGAGATCAGGAGCTGGCCACAGAGGTTATGGCCAGGCAATCGTCAGGCAGGTTGTGCTTCTTTTTCATCGCGGATTTTATCGACAATGGCAGTGGTTGAGCAGTTTTCCAGGAAAGCCAGTACTTTCACTTCACCACCGTATTCATGAACAATCGGGGCACCGACCACTTCATCCAGTGAGTAGTCGCCACCTTTTACCAGTACATCCGGCTTGATTGCCTGAATCAGATTTTCCGGGGTATCTTCATCAAAACTGACAACCCAGTCCACCGCTTCCAGGCCGGCAAGTACTGCCATTCGCCGGTCCACCGGGTTAATCGGACGTCCTTCGCCTTTCAGGCGGGTGACAGAATCATCGCCATTAATGGCAAGAATCAGCCTGTCCCCCTGTTTGCGTGCCTGCTCCAGGTAGCCAACATGGCCAGCATGGAGGATATCAAAACAGCCATTGGTAAATACGATCTTTTCGCCATGAGCCCGGGCATCTTCAACCGCAACCATCAATTGCTCGGCAGATACGGCACCTCTTTCAGCACCCAGCTCCCGGTTCACTTCACGTCTCAGTTCGGGCATGGAGACGCTGGCGGTGCCTAACTTGGCCACAACAATGCCGGCGGCAATATTGGCCAGACCGGCAGCCTGGGGCATGTTACAGCCAGCGGCCAGGGAGGCGGCCAGTACCGAGATAACCGTGTCGCCTGCACCTGTTACATCGAAAACTTCTCTTGCCCTTGCCGGGAAGTGAACCTCAGGTTCATTTTCCCGGATCAGGGTCATGCCGTGTTCACTGCGGGTAATAAGCAGTGCTCCCAGCTCAAGGTCTTTTAACAGTTGTTGACCTTTACTGACCAGCTCTTCTTCGCTGCGGCAGGGGCCAACAATTGTCTCAAACTCTTTCAGGTTGGGCGTTATCACCGTGGCACCACGGTAACGCTCAAAGCTGCTGCCTTTGGGGTCCACGAGAACGGGAATATTATGGGATCGGGCCAGGCGAATCAGCTGCTGGCAGCCCTGCAGAGTTCCCTTGCCGTAATCAGAAAGGACAATGGCGCTCAGATTATGGATAAGCTGGGCGGCCTTTTCTTCAATGACATCGGGACTCAGACCATCAAAGCTTTCTTCATGATCCAGACGAATCAATTGTTGATGCTGGGAAATGACCCGTAACTTGGTAATGGTGGGTGCACCGGGAATTCGGGCAAAGCTGCAGTAAATGCCAGCGGCCTCCAGTCGGGTCTGAAGGGCGTCGGCGGCTTCATCGTCACCGGTCGCTGCGATAACCCATGCCGGTGCGCCCAGTGTGGCAATGTTGAGGGCAACATTGCCCGCTCCGCCCGGACGGTCTTCTATCTGTCCGACTTTGACTACAGGCACTGGCGCTTCCGGTGAAATCCGGGAGGTGGCACCATGCCAGTATCGATCCAGCATGATATCGCCAATTACCAGGACTTTGGCCAGATCAAAACGGGGAATCGTCAATTTCATCAATGAGGTCCAGTCAGCTTAATGGCAGTTGCTTACCATACCACAGCCGTGCAATATGCACCTTAAAGTCAGTTGACGGGTATTTTGGCAAAGGTTGTACAGCGTGCGCTGGTACACCTTATACGCCTTGTTTCGTGTTTCCGGATCGGGGGCAGTACAGCTGTTTTACGGTAAATCGGCGACTTTACCATAGATGTTTTCTGCTGCGTAAGTGAGAAAGAATATTAATCCTGTGACGTCAGATGGTCGTCGTACTCCTCGACACTCGTATCATCGTCTGCATCTTGGCAATCCTGGCATTTAGACAGGTATTTTTGCAGTTTATTATTCTGGGAGTCTTTAAGTTCAGTGGCGTATTGAGGGTTATGTTCAAGTAGTGTTTTGAGCTTGGCTTTATCATTACGCTCGATCAGCAAAGCGATTTGTTTGGCGAGGGATAGTGTTTTTTCTGAGGGATTTTCTAATTTATAAGAACTGGCAGGGACTACGGCTGGTGATGGTTGAGCTGATGCAGATGATTGGGGTTCTTTTGGTTTTGACGATCTTGCCGATTGCTCGCTCAAACTATTCAGCAGAGATTTTAAGGTTCTCTTTTGAAATTTTTCAAGGTTATCCGATTGAACTTCTTTTGTTTTTGGGCAATAAGTCAGCCCTGCCGGGTTCAGCTTAGGCCTTTTGAACAACGCATGGTAGGGGTGGCTTTCAGCCAGCGACTTTGAGAATGAGGTGATTAATTTGAATGGCGGGATGTGGCTGGATTGTGTTTTTATGCAGGGAATAACAAGGGTTTTATCCTGACTTTTCCATAATCCCAATGTCTTGAAGAGTATGGCAATGTCACAATTATCATCGCTGGTATCAGGGCAAGTTGAGTCAGTTTGAGCTTGAACACGTTTTGAGGTCGCAGGATGATCATAAAAAGTACAAATTGTGGAGAGCAATGCCCCAATAAAATCCGCAGTGGTATGACATGTTTTAAAAGGGTCATCAGGTATAAAAAACGTAGCATCCTGGTGGGAGATGGTCTCAGTAATTATTTCACTTACTTTTTTATGTCTGAAAGCGATCGATAGTTTATAGGTGCTATGTTCGCTGAACATTATTAGTGCGTTAGTCTTATCAGGTGGAAATAATTCTGGCACTAAAATGTGCTTTGGTATGTTGGAGACTCTGCGGGTTGCCATATTCAACGTACCTGACAGAAAAGCCTCGGCAATGTGTGCTGGATTTTCCCTGTCAAACCTGCCCAGTTGAATTGATCGGAGTATCAATGCTCTTTTGCATTTGGTCATGAACTCGATGAGTTCCTTAAACATTAAATTTCGTGGGTATTTAGTCGAGATCTTTTGCCACTGCTGAATACACGCTTGCAACTCATTGGGCAGAGAGCTTTCCGGAATGTCATTATTTTGAGGGCCTTTTAGCGGTATAGAAGAACCAGAGCCTGAAGAGGCAAGTATTGTTGTGTCGGCACTACCGGGAAGCACAGCTCTTGATTCAATGTTAGTGGTCCTGGTGGATGTTATATCATTGGAGTCGGACTGAATGGATGTATGCGTTTGACATGTTGCTAATGTTCGGTGAGGAGAAAAAACACATTTGGAGCTATCAGAAGCGGGTGCTAAAGGCCGGGTTAACTGATTGGAAGGTGCTGCCGAGACGTTTGCCGGGTTAGTGTCTGGATATGTTTCCATTGGAAATGCCTGTTCAAGCTCAAGATACTACAAGTACATGGTTTCAATTTAATTGATGAGTTCCTTCTATCAATGGCTTCCAAGCTCCGTTCATCCTGAGCTGAGCCGAAGGGCACCCGGGGTGAACGGAGATTCTGCACATCAAACTTATTGAAATGATGTACTAGGTAGGATTGAAAAAGGGAGCAAAAGTTCCATTTTCTTCCTGTGTAATATTTAAACTTGTTCCACGGTAACAGGCGGTTCATCCTGAAACTGCATCTTGTGCAGTTTGGCGTAATGTTCACCTTTCGCCAGCAGTTCAGTATGGGTTCCCCGTTCAATAATTCGGCCATGCTCCATTACCAGGATGCAGTCGGCATTCTCAATGGTTGACAGGCGGTGGGCAATCACCAGGGTGGTACGGCCTTTCATGATGCTATCCAGGGCTGCCTGAATATGGCGCTCGGATTCCGTGTCCAGGGCTGAGGTTGCTTCATCCAGAATCAGGATGGGCGCATCTTTAAGCACCGCACGGGCAATGGCCAGACGCTGACGCTGGCCACCGGACAGGAGAACGCCGTCTTCGCCAACAATCGTGTGAATACCGTCCGACATGTCTTTGATGAACTCTGTGGCATGGGCCGCTTCTGCAGCCAGGCGGATATCTTCCTGATCGGCCGTATCCCCCAGGGCACCGTAGGCAATATTTCTGGCAACGGTATCATTGAACAGGGTGATGTTCTGGCTGACCAGGGCAATTTGGCTGCGCAGGTTTTTCAATTCAAAGTCATTCAGGGGGACACCGTCAATCAGGATATCGCCTTCGGTATGGTTATAGAACCTGGGAACAAGATTGGCGAGGGTGCTTTTGCCGGAACCGGATCGTCCTACCAGGGCGTAGGTTTGTCCCGGTTGAATGGTGAAGCTGATGTCTTTCAGTGCCGGTGATTCCGCACCCGGATAGGCAAAACCAATCTGCCTGAATTCAACGCAACCGGTTACCCGGTCGCAGGTGTACTGGCCATGATTGGCTTCTGGTGTTTCATCCACCATGGCGAAAATACTTTCTGCCGCCGCGATGCCCTTCTGGATACTGGCGTTCACTTCGCTGAGCTGGCGGATCGGCTTGGGCAGCAGGGCGGCCGCAGTCACATACCCCACCAGGGTTGCTGTGGTTGAGTCACCTTTGACAAAAAGAACCATAAACAGCAAAAGGGCAAGGGCTATGGAGACAATAAATTGCAGAACCGGTGTATGGACGGAGCCCGCTTTCGCCAGCTTAAGGTTCTGGCGGGTATTGGCGGCACTGGAAGACCGGAAGCGATCACATTCATAACCTTCACCGCCAAACCCCCTGACCTCCCGATAGCCATTAATGGTTTCCGAGGTGACATGGGTCAGGTCACCCATGGAATTTTGCATATTCCGGCTGATCCTTCGGAAACGTTTGCTGGCATAGGCAACCACCATGGCGATGATTGGCAGTGCGGCAATAAAGATCAGGGTCATCTTCCAGCTGGTGTAAAACAGGAAGCTGAGCAGGAAGACAACGGTCAGGCCTTCCCGGACGGCAACACGAATGGCATCAGTAGCCGCGGCAGTCACCAGGCTGACGTTATAGGTAATACGGGCAATCAGGTGACCGGAGTTGTTGTTATCAAAGAATGCATTGGGCAGGTTGATCATGCGCTCGAACATCTCGGTTCTCAGGTCATGGATAACAAAGTTCGCGACCTTGGAGATGTAGTAATTCCCCAGATAAGAGCCAATGCCCCGAACGATGGCGATAATGACCATCAGTGACGGGATCAGCCAGAGTGATGAAACAGATGAGTTGGGAAGCCATGCCTGGTTCTGCAGCAGGGTGACCTCTTCACCTTCCAGCGCCTGGACAAAGTATTCAAGCAGTTTGGCAAAACCGGGCTGGGTCAGGGCAAATATAGCCAGGCCAAGGAGGCTCAGGGCAAAATAGCCTGTGTAGGGTTTTACGTAAGTCAGCAGTCGAAGGTAAATCTGCAGACTGCCAGGATTAGGGTTCTGTTCTGACATGGTATAGGATCATTTCCGGCTCTGGACAGATGTTGCCATGAGCGTAATTGCCGCTTCCCTGTTGATTAAAAGAAAAGTCTGGCTGGGAAGAACATTCTGGCGGCATTTTCATTAAAATAAAAATGAACCCGCGAGCATAACAGCGAAATCAGCCATTTAAAAAGCCTTTTTACGAGGCGTTTGCCGAAGCGCTTCAGGAAAAATAGCAGGTTTGTTTATTCGGTTGCGGAAAAAGGACAGGCTTAAAACTGGAATGTGCTAGCTACCCCGTCCGTTTTGACAAGCTGCTGATCAGGTATTACCTTTTGTAATACTCGAACCAGAGACCTCAGCCATGTCAACCAGCTCAATCACCAGCAAAGGGCAGGTCACCATTCCCAGTGCTATTCGGGAAAAATATCAGTTGCAACCCGGTGATAAAGTGCTCTTTCAAGAAAAAGACGGGGTAATCATCCTGACCCCCATGTCTGACGATATTGAAGCCCTTGGAGGGTGCCTGGCCCAACACACCAATGGTCGCAGGGCATCGCTGGACGATATGGAAAAAGCCATTAAGGCGGGTGCCTCTGAAACCTGGATCAATAAACATGACCAGCACAAAGGCAAGCAGTAATGGACGGTATTGATACGAATATCCTGATTCGCTATCTGGTTCGGGATGACGAGCCTCAGTATCAACAGGTTCTCAACTTCCTCACCGGTTGCCAGAAGTTTTACATCAGCCCTCTGGTGTTGATAGAAACTGTGTGGGTACTCAGTCATTTTTACAGGGTAGACCCCGAACAGCAATGTCAGAAACTCAGAGCTGTTTTGCACCTGCAAAAGTGCGTAACTGATCGTTGTCCGGAAACCCTGAAAGCTCTTGATGATTATCAACAGGGTTATGATTTTGCGGATGCCATGATCGGGCATCATAACAAACAACAATGTGCAACAACCCTGACCTTTGACCGCAAGGCTTCAAGGTTGCCTGAGTTCAGCCTGCTCTGGCCGCAGTGATCGCCGGGAGGTACAGGTCCTAAGGACCAAAGTCAGAATCATCATCCTCAGAGTCAATGTCGCTGAAATCGGAAATATCCGCTATTGTTGAGTCTTCCTCTGATCCCTGGTCGACGGAGTCGATACTGCTACTGAAGCTGACAGCGGAATCACGGCGCTCATGAACGCCACCTTTCAGATAGTCCTCCTGTTCAGAGATCAGCGCTGCCCGGTAATCTTCATCGGGATCATCCACCCGGGCCATCTGTTCAAGACCCCTGACAAACTCTTCAGGATTGATTAACGAAGCTTTCATACTGGCTGCCACATGGGCCTTGGCATTGATAAAATTAGGATTTTTCGGACGGATTTTCCAGAGTGGATTTTGCTGGACTGCATAACCTCGATTCATCAGCTCACCCAGCACAGAGTGAAACTGCTCCTCATTGAAAATCATGCAAATCCCTTCAGCCATATTTAATGAGGCTGGCAGAAAAGCGGTAATGGGATAATTGGCCTGTTCATCAGTGGCCAGACTGTGAGCATCAACATTATGATGAATAACCCGATGTTTTCTGCCCAATGCCCGTTCATAATAGCTAACCATATTCCGGGTTCGGTTTGACACATTGCCCATATCCGAATCCTCCCTGAAGAGGGTCTGCCCGGATTCATCTTTTACCGAATAAAAATCGTTCTGCAGTTTTTTTTCCAATTGATCGTAGTCAGCCAGTTTCTCCTGCAACACCTCTTTGGATATTTCCCCGGCAGCAAAGGATTTCTTCACCCTCGACCGGTACTTGTCTACCTGCCGGGTGACAACTTTGTCTGATACCAAAGGTATGGGTAGTCGGTCCAAATGCTCCAGATCCAGTTTCTCCAGGGGAAAAACCTCCATCAGTGGATCAATATCTGCGGTCATGGGTTGTACCGTGTCGCCAGGCTCTGTTGCCGGCTGCGCGATCACCATAACAGGCGCTGGAGATATATGATCAGCGTCGTAAACAGCCCATTGGCCATCGGGTTCTCTGATCAACAGTTGGGTATGTTCAGGCCCGTCACTGCGATTGCAGGCCCGTGTCTTGAAATAGAGACACTGGGCACCGTGTTCATTGATCTGTTCATTTCGTTGGTACAGATAGCCATTGCGCTCAAGCTCCTCAAGACGGGCCTGGCTAATTCTTAATGGCACAGCCTCGGCGTACTGGTTGCCTTTGCGATCGACCTCTTTCAGGCACTTTTCCGCCAGCTTACTGTACTTCTCTATTTTACTGTCCCTGTCCAGGGCCAGTTTGCTGTACTGCTGAAGCACCGGAATGGTACCTGCCTGAGCCCCCCAGTTACTGCTTTTAGCCTTGATCCTGAAATGCTTGGTGGGCCACCCTTCATCAATCAGGGTGCGGCAGACCGGTTCTACAGGTCGGGTAAACAGTGCTGCACCGCGGTTATCAGCGGCCTCTTTCAGCCGACTCAGAAGATCATAAGGGATTCCCTGGAGGGAGTGCGCTGCAACCTGTTGCAGGCCGGTGATCACTTTGTCCCGGGAGGCATGTTCCGGTTCAGGGTCAGCCAGAGTGATTAATGATTCACTGAGTTTTTTTTGTGAGTCTATCCGTCTCACAGGCCTGTCACCGTTAACACCCTTGCTAATATGGTTATCACTGCCCTCAGTGATGGGGGAAACCTGCCGGGTATTGGCAAAAACACCCCGAGTGTTATCGTTGACCGGCCTTGGTTTATTTTCTTGAGCTGGATATTGAGTAGGTGTGTTTGTGGTAATTTTTTTGGCCATAGTATGCAGGCTTCCCCAGCTCATCCCTTTGCGAACGAAACTTTCAACGTTCTGCATCGGCAATCTTTGCTCCCGTTAAAGGACAGGATATCCGCAAATTCGCATGTCCAGCATAGTTGGTGGTGAGGGTTTGTAATCTGAATTTTTGTGTCACCCTGCACAATGAAAATGCCCCGCTTTGCAGGGCAAGCGCAGAGAAGTTTCCGGAAGAGATTGCGAAGCGTTTCCCGGTTTAGTTGCCCATTAGCGGTCATGGTTGGAGCGTTTGCCTGCTGGGGGCTGCTGATAGGTTTATGTTCAGCCCTGCGAAAGCCTGGCGGGGAAGTTCAACGGCCTGCTTCAAAGGCTTGTGTGATTCATATTTGTTCTATTGCTGAAGCTGCTTTTTCCTCGTTCCCACCCAGAGCGAGACTGTAGTGACACCTGAACCAACCGCTATGCAATGACCCTTGAGTGGGAAAGCCAGGGTCTTTCTTTTTGCTGGTTTCCCTTTTTGAACATATTCAAGATTCAAGGCCTGACACTGGCTTCCTCTCTCACCTTATGGAGATAGAGCTGCACCTCAATTTTTCCATAATCTACATGGCCATCATTATCGATAGTGGCAGTACGACTGAGCGAGATGCGAGATTGACTATCATATTTAAGCGGCTCACCATCAGTAGCTCCTGCCCCTCCCACAAGGGTTGGAATAGCGTTCATGCGGTAGGTGATGTCAGTGCTGTTGTCGTTACGTATCACATCGATAGCCAGCTCTGGGTTTTGTTGGGTTAGCAGACCCCAATCGGGCATCATCTCAAACAGAGTACCCTGGAGGCAGTAGAGCATATGATTAAGCTCGGTCTGGTTGATGTGGCTGAGTATCTGCATCTGTGTTTCGATCGGTAGCCCATCAAGGCTACTGATAATCTCGCCTTCTAACGCCTGACGAACGTCTTTGGCGGCATCCGTCTCAGAATGAGCCATCTTGTGGCGGTATTCAGCGCATAGAGCACTATTGTCAAAGTTGACTCCATCGTTGTTGTGAATACGTACAGTGTTTCTGATCAAATCGACACCGATCTGGTTGGGGATGACAAGTAGACCTTGTTTATCTAAATCGGCTTTCATGGCGAGCATATCGCTTTCATGGCAACTGTCACTGGGGATTCGCACCTTCCTTTCAATCTCAGCCGGTATGGCCAGATCCTCAAAAATATGGTCTGGAGCCTGTATAGTAGCAATAATCTTATCGTTGATTTTGGTCGCCATTTCACTGAGAAAGCGCTTGTTGGTATTTGGGCTGGAGAGGAGAATACCTTTGTAGACATTGGGCATGAGAACCAATTGCTCTTTCAGGTAGTCTCGAAACAAAGCCAGTTGCCGGGTCGTGCAGGGTGGATCGTCCAGCATCTCGAGTTCATCCATATAGGCGTTGATGAGGGCCTTGATTTGCTGACACTGCTCTGGACTATTATGGGTCGTGTCGGTCAGATTTTTAGTTGCGGTCTGAATTTTCTCCTCGAGAATTATAAGCTGATCCTTCTCTTGTTTACTCTGTTTGAGGTCAGTGATCTTATGGGACGAAGATAGGGTGATTTGGCGTTTCTCCAGACCAAAATCTGTCCACTTATGGGGTAATGCATGATCAGCTTCGCTAATTGTTGGCTCCATCTTGGCATCTGCTATTTGAGAAATTCGGCCTGCACTGGTGTTTTGAGTTTTCTTCGGATTGTTGTTGTTTGGTGGGATGGCTGGCTGACTCGGGGTGCTCTCATCGACCTTACTCATTGGCTTCATCCATGTGCGCTGTTGGGTATCTCCTGAAGTATAGGAAACGGATCAGGCATCTCACGATCAACGACTTTATGGCTTTGAGCGTTAACAAATCCCTTCGGCTGGTTTCCTTCGCAATGTCAACGTGGTAACCCGGTTATATCTGGTCATATACGTATGCCCGTGCACTTAAATGCCGGTAAGGCGGGCAGATATAAGGGTGTATAAAACTTGCGTATGAATGGCGGAGTGGTAGGATTGCCGCCATTTTAGTTGCTCAGCCTCCTGCAGCAGACAGATTTAAAAGTGTGTACAAATATGTGTACGAAAAAAATTCAAAGATTTCGAAAGGCGGAATAAGTTTTGGAAATTAATAAGTTAAGAAACGTTGCCATTATCGCCCACGTAGACCATGGCAAGACTACGCTGGTGGATAAGCTGCTGCAGCAGTCAGGTACTCTGGGTCGTAAGGACCAGGGCGCTGAGCGTATCATGGACTCCAATGACCAGGAAAAAGAGCGTGGCATTACCATCCTGGCCAAGAACACCGCGATTGAGTGGCAAGATTTCCATATCAATATCGTTGATACCCCGGGACACGCTGACTTCGGTGGTGAAGTTGAGCGGGTGCTCTCCATGGTTGACTCGGTTCTGCTGCTGGTGGATGCCGTTGATGGTCCGATGCCACAGACCCGCTTTGTGACCCAGAAGGCCTTTGAGCAGGGCCTGAGCCCGATTGTGGTGATCAACAAGGTTGATCGTCCGGGCGCTCGCCCTGACTGGGTTATGGATCAGGTGTTTGATCTGTTTGATCGTCTGGGCGCTACGGATGAGCAGCTGGACTTCCCGGTGATTTACGCCTCCGCACTGAACGGTGTTGCCGGTGATGACCCGGACAACCTGGCTGATGATATGACGCCGCTGTTTGAGATGATTACTGAGCGTGTGCCTGCACCACCGGTCAATGTTGACGGTCCTTTACAGATGCAGATCAGTGCCCTGGATTACAACAGCTACGTCGGAGTTATCGGTATTGGCCGTATTACCCGTGGTGTACTGAAGCCTGGTCAGCAGATTGTGCTGGTGGATCGTGACAACAAGCAGCGTAAGGCCAAAGTGCAGCAGGTCATGGGGCATCTGGGGCTGGAGCGTGTTGAAGTGGCGGAAGCCCGTGCCGGTGATATTGTCTGCATTACCGGTATTGATAAGCTGAACATTTCTGACACGATCTGTGACCCTGAGCGTCCGGAAATGCTGCCGCCGCTGACGGTTGATGAGCCAACAGTCAGCATGACCTTCCAGGTGAATGACTCTCCGTTTGCTGGTCAGGATGGCAAATTCGTTACCTCCCGTAATATCCGTGAGCGTCTTGATCGCGAACTGATCTCAAACGTAGCGTTGCGTGTTGAGCAGGGCGATGATGCGGATAAGTTCAAGGTGTCCGGCCGTGGCGAGCTTCATTTGTCCGTTCTGATTGAAACCATGCGCCGGGAAGGGTTTGAGCTGGCGGTTTCCCGTCCACAGGTGGTGGTAAAGGAAATTGACGGCGTTAAGCAGGAACCCTTTGAGCACGTAGTGGTGGACATTGAAGAACAGCACCAGGGGCCGGTTATGGAAGAGCTTGGCCAGCGTCGTGCTGAACTGAAAGATATGGTGCCGGATGGTAAAGGCCGCGTGCGTCTTGACTTCATTATGCCGGCCCGTGGTCTGATCGGTTTCCGTTCCCAGTTCCTGACCATGACTTCAGGTAGCGGTATCCTGACCTCCATCTTCGATCACTACGGCGAAGTCAAGGGTGGGGAAGTCGGCCAGCGCAACAACGGGGTTCTTATCTCCATGGTGAATGGCAAGGTGCTGGCCTATGCGTTGTTCAGCTTGCAGGAGCGTGGCCGTCTGTTCATTAACCCTAACGTCGATGTCTATGAAGGCCAGATTATCGGGCTGCACAGTCGCGATAACGATTTGACGGTAAACCCGACTAAAGCCAAGCAGCTGACGAACATTCGTGCGGCAGGTACCGATGAGAATATCATTCTGACACCGCCGGTTCGCCATTCTCTGGAGCAGGCCCTGGAGTTTATTGATGATGATGAGCTGGTTGAGGTGACGCCCAACTACATCCGTATTCGCAAAAAGTTCCTGAAGGAACATGAGCGTAAGCGTGCAAGTCGTTCGAAGTAATACTGGCGAATAACTGAAATACTGTATGCAAAACCCCACTTATTGTGGGGTTTTTTTATGGCCCTAACCAGGGGTTGCCGGGGTATGGGACCGTGGTCGTTAGCTGAGTTATAATCGCTGCAATAACAAGGCATGCCACAAAGGTATAACCCGGTGATGCTATCCAGCCTTCCAGAAAGTGAGGGTTACGTTTTCCCTCCGCTAAAAAGTGTCTTTTCTTTTCATGTTTAACCCGTTTGCTTTTATCTGCCTTGTAGCGCTGTCGCATTTGTTCAATGTCGGATGTTGTCAGGGGAGATATCGGGGGTCTGTTGCTTTGCTGGCTCAGTCGGTGAGAGACCAGAAAACCGTATTCCAACGGTGAGGTGAGTAATATGACCGGGTTGATGTGCGGGTTGTCGTAGAGATCAGGAATGGCTGCAAACAGGTCTTCACTATTGTCCAGAACCACTGCTGGCGAGGACGTCAGATCGGTGCTGACGGGCCCCGGACCCAGTATTTTGCTGGTGGCTATTCGGTTGTGGCTGATATCGATATCAACAATATACAGATTCGCTGACAGGGCGATGCATTGCAAAACAGCATGCCGCTTCTCCTTAACCCCCTTGAAGTTCTCCAGCATTAACACTTCCGGGCAAACCCGGGTGTTGTTAATGGTGGTTCTGGTTAATAGTTCAAACAGCTTGTTATAGAGCTCGTCATCACGGGCGAGATGCTTCTCCAATTCTGTGTGATGGCTCAACCAAACCGCGAGGTCATCCTTGCTCTGCTCAAGGATGAACGTTTCAAAGACGTTTTTCTCTTTTTTATTTAAATCCAATGCTGGCTGAAGCAGTTGATTCAGCTCATCATCCGCCGTTCTGCCTGCCGAAATAAGCAGTTGTGAAAGATATAGATAAAATTGTTCGGGTCGACAGGTATGCAGGGCTTGTAAAGCCGTCAGGGTATATTGCCAGCGATCATTCTGTTGGGTTTCAGGATTGGTCGAGTAAATCTTAAAGCCCGTCCTGGCTACCCATTGCTGAATCATTATTTGATCATCATCAGAGAAGTACCGGGATGCTCTGGCGGGTATTGCCATTAAGATGATCAAAAAGACCACAATTGTTTTAATTACTTTTCCAGGTTGGTATTTCATATTCTTCGGGCTGTTGCTGTTTTATTACCCTCTCCTGAGAGGTCGGTGTACGTAGCTGAATGGCGTGGTGTTATCAGTAGAGGATATTTATATTCTAAGTCTCAGACAGGCTGTCGCCGAATTAGTTCAAATTATGTTTTTAAAAGTGACGACGTGCCCTTTGCCGCAATAACCGTTTAAGGTTAAGGTTAGGCATTGTTCTGGTGTTTTCCTGAAAGGATTTTCCATGCGCACCCTGTATCCTGCCATCAAACCCTACGCTACCCGGCACCTGCAAGTTGATGATATTCATGAGATATACATTGAAGAGTGTGGTTCTCAGGATGGGATACCGGTTCTTTTCGTGCATGGTGGACCGGGTGCCGGTTGCACAGAGCAGGATCGCCGTTTTTTTGATCCGGAAAAGTATCGGATTATTCTTTTTGATCAGAGGGGTAGTGGCCGCTCCAGACCCCATGCTGAACTGGAGCACAACAATACCACTGCGCTGATTGCAGATATGGAGCTGATTCGCGAAAACCTGGAGGTTGAGCGATGGCTGGTATTTGGTGGCTCCTGGGGCTCAACACTTTCGTTGCTCTATGCCCAGGCGCACCCGAAGCGTGTGTCAGGATTGGTTCTCAGGGGAGTTTTTCTTTCCCGGCAACAGGATCTTGACTGGCTTTATAAAGAGGGAGCCAGCAGAGTATTTCCGGATCACTGGGCCCACTTCCTGGAGCTGATACCGGAAGGTGAACGAGGCGATCTTCTGGAAGCTTACTATCAGCGGCTGTTTGGCGAGGATGAACTGGCCAGAATGAATGCTGCCAAGCACTGGTCTTTGTGGGAGGGCAATACGGCAACCCTGCGACCCAACCATGAACTGGTGGATCATTTTGCCGATCCCCATCTGGCCTTATCCCTTTCGCGGATAGAGTGTCATTACTTTAAACATAAGTCCTTCATTAACCCGAATCAGATTATAGAGAAGATGAATCTGATATCAGCCATTCCCGGCGTGATCGTGCATGGGCGTTATGACATGATCTGTCCGCTGGATAATGCCCAGGCGCTTGCGGATCACTGGGCGCAGGCAGATTTGCAGATTATCCGGGATGCCGGTCATGCCTCCTGTGAACCGGGCATTGTGGATGCACTGGTCAGGGCAACGGATGATTTTGCCCGAAGATTGGCTCCATAAAAGCAGGGCGTATTGGAAAAACAACTCGAGATGTATCGATGAAAGGTTTGATTCAGCGGGTCAGTCATGCCAGCGTGGTGGTGGATGGGGAAACGGTCGGAGAAATCGGTTCCGGCATTCTTCTGTTGCTGGGTGTCGAAAAAGGGGATGACCTGGCTCTGGCGGATAAACTGCTGGAAAAAGTGTTGAAATATCGAATTTTCAGTGATGATCATGGCAGGATGAACCTTGGTTTGCGCGATGTGGGGGGCGGCCTGCTTATTGTTTCCCAGTTCACCCTGGTTGCGGATACCCGTAAGGGATTGCGCCCGGGTTTCAGCGCCGGTGCCTCTCCTGAGCAGGGAGAAAAGCTATATCACTACTTTGTTGAGCGGGCTGAAGCTCTGCATCACAATGTTGCCACCGGCCGCTTTGGTGCAGATATGAAAATTTCCCTGCTCAATGATGGGCCGGTGACGTTTCTGCTGGAGTCTTAGCGTCAAATACTGAAAAACAGAATGGATCATCAAGCCCGGTAACAGGCTGATGATCCATGTTTTTTGGCTACAGTGCAGCATTATCATCCCCGGAAGCATCTGTTTCGACCGTTTTGAATACCTCCATTTCAAACTCAGGCTTGCCATTGAGGGGAAGCAGGGGTGGCATGCCTTCAGCATCTTCCTTGTTGAAGAAACAGTAAGTTGACTCATCAACAGGGAGGGGCTCGTAGGTGTAATTCACATAGCCCTCTTTCACTCCTTCAAGTTCCACATCTTCAGCTTCCAATCGCGTCGGGTCAAAGTCGCTTTTGTCAAGCTCGGCCAGATAACGCTGATGGTAGAAGTATGGAGTAATTTTATCGGCAATCGCTACAGGCCCCGGGCTTACTGCTGCAAGGCCGGAAAATAGCACCTGGCCGGCAGGGTAATAGTATGGGCCAAAAAACGCATTTGCTGTTAGACAGCAAAGCTGCTTTGCAAAATAGCCAGTAACTGTATAGTCGACAACAGCTTTAACAGCCCTGGGGCCAAACTGTACAGTTATACCTCCGCCAATACGTCCAGCTATGTACATGGCTAAAGGTCGAGACACAGGCTCGGAATAACTGATAAACCCCTTGGTTAATCGGGCTATTCCGTTTGGTATGGCAGAACCAATCATGGTTAACCTCCTTATTAAAAATTCTTTTGAACTATTGTTCTAGACTATGAGGTTTCGGAAAAGTTCCGCCAATGTTGGCTAATTGGGCAAAATAATTGCAAATAAGGCGATAGAGGGCCTGACATTGGGTGTCAGGCGGGTATTATTACATCTGCTCGACGGTTTCAATGCCCAGCAGGCCAAGACCCAGCTTCAGGGTTCTGGCGGTCAGGGCGCAGATCTGCAGGCGGCTGTTGCGCAGGGCTTCAGAAACGCCTTCCTTGTTCACCGGGCATGCTTCATAGAACTTCATAAAGGCACCGGAGATGTCGTACAGATAGGCGCACAGCTGATGTGGCAGGCCTTCTCTGGCAACGGATTCAATGGTTTCACTAAAGCGGCACAGCAGCAGGGCCAGCTCCCGTTCAGCATCGTTCTCAATCAGGATATCACCCGTGAGGTCAGACTCGCTGATACCGGCCTTGCGGAAGATGCTCATGATCCGGGTGTAGGCATAGAGCAGGTAAGGTGCCGTATTGCCCTCAAAGGCCAGCATGTTATCCCAGTCAAAAACATAGTCGCTGGTCCGGTTTTTGGAAAGGTCCGCATATTTTACCGAGCCAATGGCCACAGAGCGGATCACATTTACCTTCTGTTCTTCTGAAAGGTCGCCGGATTTACTGGCAATCAGGGCTGCTGCGCGTTCTTCCGCCTCGTCCAGAAGGTCTGCCAGCTTGATGGTGGTGCCGGCACGGGTTTTGAAGGGTTTGCCATCTTTACCCAGCATCATGCCAAAGGGGTGGTGCTCAAGTGAAACGTGGTCAGAAGCAAAGCCTGCCTTGCGGGCAATGGTGAATACCTGGTCGAAATGCTGTCCCTGGCGTGCATCCACGTAATAGAGAACGCGATCGGCGTTCAGGGTATGGCAGCGGTGACGGATCGCCGCCAGGTCGGTGGTGGTGTAGAGGAAACCACCACCGGACTTCTCGACGATGACGCCCATTGGGTCGCCATCCTTGTTTTTGAACTCATCCAGAAAGACAACCCTGGCACCATTGTCTTCGCTCAACAGTCCTTGTTCATCCAGCAGCTTGATGATGACGGGCAGGCTGTCGTTATAGGCGCTTTCCCCCATCACATCAGCAGTGGTCAGTGAGACATTCAGGCGGTCGTAGGTATCCTGGTTGTGTGACAGGGTGGTATCCACCAGTTTTTTCCACAGCTTCAGGCAGTGCTCGTCGCCGGCCTGCAGGCGGACCACATAGCTTCTGGCGCGGGTGGCGAAGTCCGGGTTGTCATCAAAATGCTTCTTGGCTTCGCGGTAGAACGTTTCCAGGTCAGAAAGCTCCATGCTCATGGCTTCCTGGTTCTCTTTCTCAAGTTCTTCCAGGTGGGCGATCAGCATGCCGAATTGCGTACCCCAGTCCCCCAGGTGGTTCTGGCGGATCACCTTGTGTCCGAGAAACTCAAGGGTTCTGGCGGTTGAGTCACCGATAATGGTGGAGCGCAAGTGGCCCACATGCATCTCTTTGGCAACGTTCGGCGCTGAGTAATCAACCACCACGGTTTGCCTGTTGTCGGTCTCGGCAACACCAGCCCGGGGATCGTGGACGGCAGACTGAAGGCCGCTGGCCAGCCATTGGGGGGCGAGATGAATGTTGATGAAACCGGGTCCGGCAATGTCAACCTTGCTGGCAATGCCATCAAGGTCCAGATTGTCGATCACTTTTTGTGCCAGTTCCCGTGGGTTCATACCCATTTTTTTGGCCGCAGCCATCACGGCGTTGCACTGGTAATCACCAAAGTTCGCCCGTGCGCCGGGGCGAACCATGGCCGGGGTCTCCTCCGGAGCACCCGCTGCAATAAGCGCTTTGATGACCTTGTCTTCAAGCAGCTTGAGAATATTCATGCATGAGTCCTTGGTTAAAACTCGCTGGAATTTAAATGGCGGGAATGCTATCGAAAAAGGCCATTTGTCTCAATAGAAGCAATAGCCGTGCTTGAACTTATATCAGTAAGGCTGGAGATAATGGTATCTTTATCCGGTTGTGTTCATAAACAGCCGGGCAAACACAGACCTGACATAGATAAGTTGAGAGATATGACATCCAGATCAAACAATAGCAGGCGGGGAGCCAGTAAATCGACCAATGCCGGTAAATCCGCCGGTGTGTCTCTGCCCAACTGGGCCTGGCTGCTGGCAGGTCTGGTTATTGGTGTGTTTGCTGCTTTTCTGGCAGGGCTGACGCCCTCTGCCAAAGATGTGCGCAGCGTAGCCGGGCAGGTCAAGTCATCGTCCGGGGATGAACAGAAAAAAGATAATCAGCCGGTGTTTGATTTTTATACCCTGCTTCCCGAGTCGGAAGTGACGGTATCAATTGCGGAGCCGGAACTGAAACCGGAACCAGTCTCTGCCAAAAAACCAGATAGTAAGCCGGATCAGAAACCGGCAGCCAGCGCTAAAAAGTATCTTCTGCAGGCCGGTTCCTTCCGCAGCGACAAGGATGCCGAGCGACTCAGGGCGCAATTGCTGCTGGAAGGTTTGACTCCCAAAGTCGAGAAAGTCAGTGTCGGCACAGGGGAAACCTGGCACCGGGTGCAGCTGGGACCATTTACCGACCGGGCCTCACTGCACAATGCCCAGGAAGTGCTGGCCAGAAAAAACATTGATAGTCTTCTGTTACAGCTGAAATAGAAAAAAGCGCAATTACGGGCGGGTTTTCTCTTCCGCCCCTCTTGATAATTTATTTACCTGCCCCATATAAGGCCCTGTTATCCGTTTTTATTAAGGAGCGAGCCTTGGAACAGTATCGTGGCACAACTATTCTGTCGGTACGTCGTGGCGGCAGTGTCGTGATCGGTGGTGATGGCCAGGTTTCGCTGGGTGATGCCGTAATCAAGGGCAACGCCCACAAAGTACGCCGACTGCATAAAGGTAAAGTGATTGCCGGGTTTGCCGGTGGTACCGCTGATGCCTTTACCCTGTTTGAGCGTTTTGAAGCCCAGTTGGAAAAACACCAGGGACGACTGACCAAATCAGCGGTTGAACTGGCCAAAGAGTGGCGAACCGAGCGGGCCCTGCAACGTCTGGAAGCCATGCTGATTGTTGCTGATGCCACTGCCTCCCTGATCATCACTGGTAATGGCGATGTCATGGAGACGGAAGATGGCATCCTGGCCATCGGTTCCGGTGGTTTTTATGCCCAGGCAGCTGCCAAGGCACTGTTTCACAACACGGAAATGGGTGCCCGGGATATCGTTGAAAAGAGTTTGGGTATCGCCGCAGATATCTGTGTCTACACCAACTCAAACCAAGTCATCGAAGAGCTTCCTGCAGCTTGAAACAATAGCGATCTAACGAGTTTCTGATATGTCAGATATGACACCCCGTGAAATTGTCCATGAGCTGGACAAACATATTATTGGCCAGGACGAGGCCAAACGCGCTGTAGCCATTGCCCTTCGAAACCGCTGGCGCAGAATGCAGTTGAATGAAGATCTGCGTAACGAGATCAGCCCGAAAAATATTTTGATGATCGGCCCCACCGGGGTTGGTAAAACCGAGATTGCACGTCGTCTGGCCAAACTGGCCAATGCGCCATTTATCAAGGTGGAAGCCACCAAGTTTACCGAAGTGGGTTATGTGGGCCGCGATGTCGAGTCCATTGTCCGTGACCTGATGGATGCTGCCATCAAAATGCTCCGTGAGATGGAGATGGAGCGCGTTCGCCACCGTGCGCTGGATGCCGCTGAAGAGCGCATTCTGGATGCCCTGCTGCCGCCTCCCCGTTCTTTTGGTGAAGAGTCTCAGCCCCAGGACAACTCAACCCGTCAGGTGTTCCGCAAAAAACTCCGTGAAGGTGATCTGGACGATAAAGAGATTGAGATTGATGTTCGTGAAGCGGCCATGGGTGTTGAAATCATGGCACCTCCTGGCATGGAAGAGATGACCAGCCAGCTGCAGAACATGTTCTCAAACCTGAATACCGGCAAATCCAAAAAGCGGAAGCTGAAAGTCAAGGATGCCATGCGTCTGGTTCAGGAAGAGGAAGCAGCCAAGCTGGTTAATGAAGACGAGCTCAAGACCAAGGCGGTTGAAGCTGTTGAACAGAACGGTATCGTCTTTATTGACGAAATTGATAAGGTGGCCAAGCGCTCAGGGGCTTCCAACGCCGATGTCTCCCGTGAAGGTGTTCAGCGTGACCTGCTGCCATTAATCGAAGGTTGTACCGTTTCTACCAAGTACGGCATGGTGAAGACGGATCACATTCTGTTTATTGCCTCCGGTGCGTTCCACCTGGCCAAGCCTTCCGATCTGATTCCAGAGCTACAGGGACGTCTGCCCATCCGTGTTGAACTGAAAGCGCTCTCTTCTGAAGACTTTATGCGTATTCTGACCGAGCCTGATGCGTCTCTGACGGAACAATACCAGGCGCTGATGGCCACAGAGTCTCTCAATATCGAGTTTGCCGACGATGCCATTCGCCGCCTGGCGGAGGTTTCCTGGCAGGTGAATGAGCGTACTGAGAATATCGGTGCCCGCCGTCTCCATACAGTGATGGAGCGTCTGCTGGAAGAGGTTTCCTTTGGTGCTGCAGATCTGGCCTCTGCCCAGGATGGCGCGCCACTGAAGATTGATGCGGCTTATGTTGATAAACACCTGGGTGAACTGGTTCAGGATGAAGACCTGAGTCGTTATATCCTCTGATGTTTGATAGGGAGTGGTCAATTGGTCACTCCTTTCACTCTCTTACTCTTTTCTATGAGTGGAACCCCCGCCCGAAATGACTACCCCAATTCCTTCCGCCATTAAACTGCATAAGCGCTCCAAAACCCTGGAGATTCAGTTTGGTCATGACACGTTCCAGCTGGAAGCGGAGTTTCTCCGGGTATTAAGCCCATCTGCCGAGGTTCGTGGTCATGGCAACCCTGTTTTGCAAACCGGTAAACTGAATGTGGCCATCACCGGCGTGGAAATGGTTGGCCAATACGCCATCAAGCTGGTGTTTGATGATGGGCATAACAGTGGGATTTATGACTGGGGTTACCTCCATGAGCTGTGTCATAACAAAGACGCGATGTGGGGCGAGTACCTCCAGGCTCTGAGGGATGCAGGTGCCAGCCGTGATCCGGATGTTTCCGTGGTTCGTCTTTTTCAGTAACTTGACATTAATGCCCTGCCTGCTACGTTACATGTAACATAATCACCATGATGAAAACTTAGCCACGGAGGCGTTATGTCTACCAATACTAACCAGCCCAAAACCACCCGGGAACGTGTAGAAAGTCACAGAGAAACACTGCGTCAGGCTGGTTTGCGCCCTTTACAGATCTGGGTTCCTGATACACGGATCAAGGGCTTCGGTCTGGAGTGTCAGCGACAATCTGCCATGCTCAAGTCCGATAAACTGGAACGCGACACCATGGACTGGATTGAACAAACCAGCGACGATGAGGGCTGGGCGTGAAGCGCGGCGACATCGTTACCGTCTCAATCAAGGGAGACTATGGCAAACCCAGGCCAGCCTTAATCATCCAATCCAACCTGTTTCCAGAACACCCTTCGGTCACTCTTTTGCCAATCACAGGAGAGTTGAGGGATGTGCCCCTATTCCGCTACACCCTGTTTGAAAGTAAAGAAAACGGGCTCAACAAAACCTCTCAAGTGATGATTGATAAAATCACCACTATAAAAGCAGACAGAATCGGCAAAACCATCGGCTCACTCAGTCAACAAGAACTGACAGAAGTCACCCGGCTGATGGCCTTGTGGTTGGGAATGGCCTGAAAGCGCTTCATCCACAACGGATTCCCGGGAGCGCGAGCAATCAGCAATGCACGACAATTGCCCTTCATCATGGTCAGGATTTCGGCCCAGGGAGTGTTCTGCCTTCTCAAGCATCAATATCAGCTGCTCACGTTGTTTCTTCCTGGCCAGCTCAAGGGGTGTCTGGCCATGGCAATCCCTGGCATGGATATCAGCGCCGCTATCGATCAGGACGGGCAAAGACCCAACGGCATTTCTCTTAACCGCAACATGCAGCACCGTCTCGTCTGTGCTGGTGGTCGCATGGATATTTGCCCCGTTACGGAGCAGGAATTGTGCACTTTCTACCTTGTCTTTCTTTATGGCCATGTGCAGGGGCGTAAAGCCAGCAGCCGACCTGTTATTAACATCTATCCCTTTGTTAACCAGGATCTGGGCACAGTCGATCTGGCCACACTGGGCAGCGATATGCAAAAGAGATAGCCCTCCCCGCAACTGACTGAGGGAAATTCCAGTCTTTTCCATCGCATCAAGCAACAGCTCCATGCATGCGGTATAACCACGGCGGACAGCGTGGCATACGGGTGAGTAGTTGTTGTCATCCAGGGTACTGATATCGGCATTGTTGTCGACCAGAACCTGCACACACTGCCTCTGATCGCCTATGGTGGCCAGGTGCAGGGGAGTCTGGCCACGTTTATTCTTGAAGTTGATATCCGCTTTGTAAGCCAAAAGAAGCTCGACACTTTCCAACTGGCCCAACTGTGCGGCTATATGCAAGGGGCTCGATTTCTTATTACTCTTGGCATTGATATACACCGAGTCTTTGTGATTCAACAGCACAGTCATACAGGAAATCCTGCCAAACTGGGCAGCGATGTGCAGGGGGGTATGGCCCATCTTATCCTTTGGATTAATGCTCGCCCTTTTGTCCATCAACAGCAACCGAAGGCATTCGCTGTGACCATGTTTGCTGGCAAAATGCTGGGGCGTCCATCCCCCACCGCGTTGGGAGCTTATGATCAGCGCCTGATGCTCAAGCAAGACTTTCATACACTTCACACTCCCTTCCCGGGCAGCAATATGCAGAGGCGTCAAGCCATAAAGAGTCCTGGCATTGATATCAGCCCCCAGCCTGATCAAGGTCTGCAGATACTCCACGCTGTCGAACAGGGTCGTATTATGGAGGGGGGTATTGTGGCCCTCTGTGAGGGCATGGATATTGGCACCATGCCTGATCAGGATGTCCACGGAATTCCGCTGGGGAGTCTGGGTGGCCCTGTGCAGAGCGGTTATACCGTCACGGTTGACCGCATTGACGTTGTGCCCGGCACCAAGCAAAAGCTCCACACATTCAACATGCCCATGGTCAGCGGCACTGTGCAAAGGCGACCAGCCAAGGATGGTGCTGGCTTCAATAAACCCGGCACCATGAGCCAGTAAAAGTTTTATACACTCTGGATACCCTTGATGGGCAGCGTTGCTCAGGGGTGACAGGTTCCTGTCGTTTCGGCAGTTGACGTTTGCCTGCCGGTTCAGCAGTAATTCCACGCACCGGGCCTTGCCCGCCAGGGCTGCCAGGTGCAGGGGAGTGGAGCCCTCGTTGTCCCTGGCGTCAAGCAGGCTGACATTGCGATTGAGTAACAGTTCCATAAAGTTCACACCGCCACTAAGGGCGGCAATGTGCAGGGCTGTTTGCCCATTGTTGTCTTTGGCATTGACATCCAGCCCTTGATCAAGGAGCACTTGCAAGAAATCGATGTGGCCACTGCGGGTGAGAACATGCAAGAGTGTCTTGCCCTTGTCCAAAATGGCGTTCACATTGGCACCATGATCGAGCAGGATTTGTGCACACTTGCCATGACCATTAAGAACGGCAAGGTGCAGCGCTGTATGATGGTGATCACAGGTGGCATCTATATTCTCTTCATACTTCACCCAACTCCTCTCACTCCTCTCACCGTGCTTCTCTCTGCGCCCGGTGAAGAGTATGGCTGCCACACAGGCATCATGCCCCATCATGGCCGCGAGATGCAGGGGGGTAGTGTCAAACAGGTCAATTTCATTGCCAGCCGCCCTGAATTCAAGAAAACGCTCCACACACGTCACTTGACCATGCAGGGCAGCACTGTGCAGGGGGCTTCTGCCCATACTGTCCCGGATATTCATATTGGCACCATTGGTGATCAATGTTTTGACACACGGCTCGTGGCCAAATCCCGCGGCAAAGTGCAGGGGTGTCATGCCGACAGAGGAGACGGCATTGACATTAGAATTATGGTTAACAAGCATCTGTACACACGCCTCATTGCCCGTCTGGGCAGCAATGTGCAGCAGCGTGACATGGCCGCCGTAAAATGCTGAGTAAAATCTCTGGCGGGCCAGCATGGGCTCCCGCCCCAGCCAGCCAGACAACGCCTCCATATCCCCGGAACGACAGTATTGCAGGGGCAGGGCTTCATCGAGAACAGAGGCCTGGTCAAGCAGTGGTTCAGCTGTACTGCCATGGCGAGGTACCTGCTGCACAACATCGACACTGCGCTGGGCAATCCCTTTAGAGTTGTTCAGCCAGGGAGTGATGCACTGTTCATGATATCGATGCTGACAAGTGGCAACGGTGATTTCTTGTTGATCAGCAAATGTCTGCTGGCACAGGGGGCAGGAATTATTTAAAACGAAAGGGACTGCTGGGGCTGGCGAAATAGCAGTATTCATCAGATCTCCTGGCTAATGGTGGATGACCATGGGAAGACAAGAGAAGCGTAGCAGAGATATTTTGGCTGGCAGGGATTATCACCAGGGAAAGACCGGGCTGTGTGTCAGCGGTTGGATAGGAAGAGCCGGATAAGGGAGACCTTCCAGTCCGGAGCTGTGAGCAATTAATGAACGGTTTGTCACTTTTTTTGTCTTAATTCATGCTTGTTCAGCTGGTTCTGGTTATTAGACTTCAATTGCCCACCAGTTTTCATGCCTGCTGATTGCATCAGTCTTTATCTGTCCATCCATTAGCCGGGGCAGAGCAAAGCAACGTTAAAACATTATTATCAGAGGAGCTGAAAGATGATCAATTTAACCAATAATCAACGGCCTCCCCAACTTGATAAGCCCGGCTGTCTCGCACAAGTTCATCAACCAAAAAAGGATGTAACCACTAAAGATCCTGAGTTTGTTTTTAACGGAAAGCCGGTCACTCTTGCCGAAGCTACCCACCCAGCCCCGGTGTCGGGATCAACCGTAACAGATATAGCCCCGGAGTTGGCATCAACTGTGATAGATATAGATATGACACCGGAGTCGGCATCGACCGTAATAGATATGGCAATATTGGCAAGGAGTGTAAAACCCACTTCTGAACCTGCCACATTACCTGAACCACACCTTGATGATCTTGTTTCCTGGTCGCAGTTGCCGCCGCAAATCAAGCAGGAACTAACACCCTATCATCAGCTTCTATTTGCTATATATCTGGGCTTACCGATAGCGGAGATCAACAAAAAAAATGTACGACACAAATATGAGCACTCAACAAAAACATTTGATTATTTATCCTGGTATTCACAGCAGCATGGACAGGCCCGGGAAAAACTAACCATCCCCCATGGTGAATTGCTGACCATGCTGGGGGGGATCTCAAGGCCTGATCTGGTTGCACGGCACTGTGACTCCTTTGGTATTGCGGTTGATCAAAAACAGTTCTGCAGTGAATGGCCTGCCGGTGTCCGGGCTGTTGACGACAATGCTGCACTGAATCATGAACTGGATTTTTTCAAGTTGCACAAAATCTTCATTGGCGATGATTACCTCCGCTCTGTCCCGACTGCAACCGTTGCCTATTCGGCTGGATACCTGGAACTGATGCAGGATCAGGATTTGCAGGAAGGCTCCATTATGGTTGACAAGTGTCTGTCAACCCCCCTGCTACTGAAAAAAATTCTGGATACCAAAGAGGGGCGAATGACCGTAAATGAGCTGGTAAAAATATTGAGCAACCCTGAAATTATGGCCATCAATACTGCACACCAGTTAATTGAATCACTGGAAGGGTTTCCACCTCGTTTTAATCTTTCTGAACAACACAGTTTGAGTTTGAGAAATCAGATTCACCATTATGCCTATGATCTTGGAATCATAGGAGTGGATGCTGAATCTTTCGGTCGTGCACTTGGGTTGCCGCTGCACATAATCCAGAAAATTCTCTATAGAATTTGTAAAAAAGAACCCGGCTACCTGTATATCACAAAATTACTGCATGCAGCATTCCGTTGTCTGCCCCAACTTACTTCGGAACATGTTGCGTATGCTTCGTCGCAAGCTGTTAAGTCCAGCAACTGTGTTGAGAGATTAGAGGATTTGATCGCTGGAAAAATAAAACGTTATCCCTGGTTTTGCGTCTCCAGTCCTGAAAAGCCTCCCGTCCTCAAACCGCTCTTCTGGCAGGATGTGCACAATGATGGCACAGACCCGGAGATGACCGGTTCGAAACCGCTGACGCTGGATTTTTTGAGGTGTTTGCCATTGAGCCACAACTGGTATTTGATTGGTCTTACCATGGGATTGTCACCGGATGAGCTAAGTCATATTGGCAAAAAAACCAAAGTGGACTTCAGGGTATCGGCAAATGAACTCAGTCTTGCTGCTTCTGAGTTGTCCCGAATACTTTCTCAATCCAAGAGAGGACTGGAAACAGGACATCTCTATCAGGCACTGCAATATTTGGATGATCAAGCGACACTGGCTTACTTTCCTGAGCATCTGTCAGTCCATCCTGACAAACCATTACCAGAGCACATCGCTGAATCCGTTGAAAGTGGAAGATCTATAGCCCATCTTTTGCGCACTTACAAGACAGAGGAACTGGAACGTTTTCTGAAGTTGTTCAGTAGTTATGAGGAAATGAAATACCAGCTGCCCAAGGTCTATAAGGTATGGGATGGAGTTTGGGAAAAAGGTAAATATTACGAACCCGGTAAACCCTATGTAGCCTGGTCTTCAAGAAGTAAGGCAAAATGAAAGCTGGGGTCTTTCTGCTTGACGCAAAAACCAGGGAAGCCGAAACTGGTTTGGTTCTTTCTTTTAAAGGGATTCAAGGTTTATGATTGGGGTTACCTCCCTGAGCTATGTCTTAACAAAGATCACTCTTCAATAAATCCTTGGGATCTGCCGAGCGACAGGCTTTTTTTTGCTTGACCGGGATAAAAAACAAAATTTGATTGTCTTGTGTAAGTAAATACAAACAGAGGTTTCAAGACCATGAATATCAGAGGTGAACACACTACTGCTGCCAGCTCTTCATCTCCGGCACCTGCTCAAGCCAATGACAAAAAAAACAAACGCAAAAAAACGGCAGCAAAACGCGAAACACCACTCCCGGTTGAACATTCCAGCCAGCCCGCAACGGGTAAAAAAACAAGAAAGATGATCGTACCGGAAAAAATTGTCAAGCCCATGATGTCGTCCGCCCTGACCACCTCCAAAGCGTTGAGCGAGCAACAGAAAAAGCTGAGCAAGCAACTGACTGAGGCGGCCCGAGCTGGCAACAAGGATGCCGTGGAAGCATTGCTTGATCAGGGCGCGGATATCAATATGAACTGGAGGAGGGATAAATGTCCCATTGCAGCAGCAGCCGGGGAGGGTCATCTTGGGCTGGTGCGCTACCTCCATGAGAAAGGGGCAAGGACCGACAAGCTTTTTTCATCACCGATCATGGAAGCAGCCAGACATGGCCATGTTGAAGTTGTAAGTTACCTGCATCAGGCAGGCGTCAGTGAAGATATCTGCATAAACTGTGACACCCCGATCGATGAAGCCATCGTTGGGGGGCACATTGACGTAGTGAAGTACTTTATTGAACAAGGTGCAAACGTCAACGGCTCTATGAAAAGCTTTAACATTCCCCTGTACCTGGCGGCCAGTTCGAAGCACCTCGATATAGTGACATTATTGGTTGATAACGGTGCTGATATTGACGGCTGCAAAGCAGGCCGTAAGACCCCGATCTGGATTGCAGCCAAAAAAGGCCACCGTGATATTGTGCGTTTTCTGATTGCAAAGGGTGCTAACGTCAATGCATTCAGTTCAGGCTACGAGACTCCGATCTGGGTTGCGGCCCGAGCTGGTGACCATGATCTGGTTAAGTACTTGCTCGAACAGGGGGCGGATCTGAACGCCAACAGTACCGGCTATGGGACCCCGATTCGTGCTGCGGCCCAGGCCGGTGACCGCGAGCTGGTCAAGTACTTTCTCGAACTGGGTGCGGATGTGAATGCCAACAGTGTCGGCAGCCTTACCCCGATCTGGGCAGCGGCCTCGGCCGGTCACTACGAGTTGGTCAATGACTTGCGCCGTGCAGGGGCAACCTTTGAAAAAAACAGCACAAAGCATGAAACCCTCATCTCGGCAGCTGCCATGGGCGGAAGCATGAAACTGGTTAAGGAATTGCTTCAGGAGGGCGGTTACATCCAAACCCGTGGTGACTACATTCCCCTTATGAATCGGGCGAAGGAGTATCACCGGAATCAGCTGCAAGAATACCTGGAAAAAGAATATGATCTTTTGCCAGACCCGCTTGGTCCCAGGCCCAGGAAAAAAAGAAAAGAACGCTGATTCGACATCTGCTTATACACAGTGGCAGGATCTTTGCCAGGGTGACTGATAAACATTTCAGAAAAATGAACTTCTGAACCGCACAGTAGTCTGCTTTTTATATTTTCATGAATTAATGAAATATAATTATGGATAGAAGTTCTGGTGGTGTCAGTGGTAAATGCGCAAGATCAAATAATGTTTACAACCGACCGGATGACCATGCCGCTTCTTCAAGGCGTGGGCGATATAGACATGCCACAGTCAGACAATTGGATAATCCCCCCCGCACTCCCCCGGGGCGTAATGAATTTTACCATTCTTCTGGTGCACGCTCTTCTCAACATCTACAGTGTCGCTTGGTAAACCCTGCTCAAGATTTTAATGCCCTCATCAAACAGGAAATAATGGCTGATCTGGTAAGTAAATCCGATCGTTTCGGTCATCGCTATGATGGGAGAAATCACGGTCAATACGCCAGTTCAATTAAAAAATACTCGTCAGCTTCTAAAAGACCTTTAAATCGGGATGAACAAAGCCAGCTGATACGTTTGCTGCAAAATTATACAGCAACACGGAGCTGGAATTGGCGAAGCCTGACGACAACACTTCATTCATTGACTTCAGCGGGTGTTTTTACCCTTCATAAACCCGTGGATGAGCGTGTTAAGCTTACTCAG
The DNA here is from genome assembly GCF_017744175.1 of Thalassotalea sp. G20_0. Taxonomy (NCBI): domain Bacteria; kingdom Pseudomonadati; phylum Pseudomonadota; class Gammaproteobacteria; order Alteromonadales; family Colwelliaceae; genus Thalassotalea; species Thalassotalea sp. G20_0. The sequence continues at coordinate 220,553 of NZ_JAGHQV010000002.1, forward strand.
GCTACCTTATTGTCAACGCTTTTTGATGCAATAATTTTCAAGTGCAACCAAAAACCTGAAGCCAGGGATATTGGTGCCCAGGAAATCGCCAACCTGCTGTGGGCCATGGCGAAACTGGTGGACAACGGGCAGGAGCGAACACCAGAGTTCAAAGAGGCCGTGGCCGCGCTGTTGCCCAACGTGAACGCACAGAAAGACCAATTTCATGCCCAGGGTATTGCCAACCTGCTGTGGGCCATGGCGAAACTGGTGGACAACGGGCAGGAGCGGACACCAGGGCTCAACGAGGCCCTGGCCGCGCTGTTACCCCACGTGAACGCACAGAAAGACCAATTTCATGCCCAGGGTATTGTCAACCTGCTGTGGGCCATGGCGAAACTGGTGAACAACGGGCAGGAGCAAACACCAGGGCTCAACGAGGCCGTGGCCGCGCTGTTACCCCACGTGAACCCACAGAGATACCAATTTAATGCCCAGGGTATCGCCAACTTGCTGTGGGCCATGGCGAAACTGGTGGACAACGGACAAGAGCAGACACCAGGGTTTAAAGAGGCCGTGGCCGCGCTGTTACCCCACGTGAACGCACAGAAATACCAATTTAATGCCCAGGGTATCGCCAACTTGCTGTGGGCCATGGCGAAACTGGTGGACCATGGGCTGGAGCAGACACCAGGGTTCAAAGAGGCCGTGGCCGCGCTGTTACCCTACGTGAAAGTAAAGAAAGACCAATTTATTCCTCAGCATATTGCCAACTTGCTGTGGGCCATGGCCAAACTGGTGGACAACGGACAGGAGCAGACACCAGAGTTCAAAGAGGCCGTGGCCGCGCTGTTGCCCCGCGTGAACGCACAGAAAGACCAATTTAATGCCCAGGGTATCGCCAACCTGCTGTGGGCCATGGCGAAACTGGTGGACAATGGGCAGAATCGGACACCAGGGCTCAAAGAGGCCGTGGCTGTAGCGTTGCCCCACGTTAACGCACAGACAGCTAACTTTAAACCACAGGCTATCGCCAACCTGCTGTGGGCCATGGCGAAACTGGTGGACAACGGGCAGGAGCGGACACCAGGGCTCAACGAGGCTCTGGCCTCGCTGTTGCCCCACTTAAACGCACAGAAAGCTAACTTTAAACCACAGGAAATTACCAGCCTGCTGTGGGCCATGGCGAAACTGGTGGACAAAGGGCAGGAGCGGACACCAGAGTTCAACGAGGCCCTGGCCTCGCTGTTGCCCCACTTGAACGCACAGAAAGCTAACTTTAAACCACAGGGAATCGCCAACCTGCTGTGGGCCATGGCGAAACTGGTGGACAACGGCCAGGAGCGGACACCAGAGTTCAACGAGGCCGTGGCCGCGCTGTTGCCCCTCGTGAATGCAAAGAAAGCTAACTTTAAGCCACAGGAAATCGCCAGCCTGCTGTGGGCCATGGCGAAACTGGTGGACAACGGGCAGAAGCAAACACCAGAGCTCAACGAGGCCGTGGCCGCGCTGTTGCTCCACGTGAATGCACAGAAAGCTAACTTTAAACCACAGGAAATTGCCAACCTTCTGTGGGCCATGGCGAAACTGCTGGACAACGGGCAGGAGCGGACACCGGAGTTCCAAGAGGCCGTGGCCGCGCTGTTACCCCACATGAACGCACAGAAAGGCCAATTTATTCCTCAGCATATCGCCAACCTGCTGTGGGCCATGGCGAAACTGGTGGACAACGGGCAGGAGCAGATACCAGAACTCAACGAGGCTGTGGCCGCGCTATTGCCCCACGTGAA